>JAFZOC010000303.1 GCA_017550765.1 Oscillospiraceae bacterium | reverse complement strand
TCGCCCAGGACTTGGACCAGGAGATCCCGGTCCACGGAATTGCCCCGCAGGCTCAGCGGCACAGCGGGTCCCGGGCTGGGCGTGGGAGAAGGCGTAGGCGCCTCGGTGGGCGCCGGCGTTGCCGAAGGCTGGGCAGCGGGGGCGTTCGTGGGCTCTTCCTGCTGTTCGGGTTCCACCACAGGGATCGCCCGCGCGGAAGTGCGGATGTCCTGGATGGAAGGCCAGAGGATCAGTCCGACCAAGATCAGCGTCAGACAGGGGATCGCGATCAAAAGGGGCTTCACGAGACGCGGGTCGTTCATGAAGTCCCACAGCTTCTGGAACACGTTCTTTTTCTTTTCCATCGCACACACTCTCTTCTTCCCGCGGTCCGGTCCTCGCGTGGAGATAAATGTATCATAACGCATTTTTTACCATTTTGCAACTATTTTGTGTCCGATCTGCGTTATTTTGCTTCCGCGCAGATCGCCTCTTGTGAAAAGGCGCGCGACGTGGTAGGATAGCAGCCATGATGGATACATTCAGACAACGTTTTTGCGAAGCGCGGCGCAACTATATCCGCGCACAGCATCCGCGCCTGAACCCACGGCAGCTGGAGGCCGTGATGGCGACGGAAGGGCCCCTGCTGATCCTGGCCGGCGCCGGCAGCGGGAAGACCACGGTCCTCATCGAGCGCATCGCGGACCTGCTGCGCTACGGCTGCGGCGCGGACTGTGAGGAACTGCCCGCCGGCGCCAACGAGGAGTCTCTGCGCCTGTTGGAGAGCGCAGCTCCCGAAGCGGCGTCCCTTGCCGCGATCGACCCGGTCTCGCCCTGGCGGATCCTGGCGATCACCTTCACCAACAAGGCTGCCGACGAGCTGAAAGCGCGCCTGGAGCGGATCCTGGGCGACGCGGCCCAGGACATCTGGGCCTGTACCTTCCACTCCGCCTGTGTACGCATCCTGCGCCGGGACGCGGAGAGGCTCGGCTATACGGACAGCTTCACGATCTACGATACCGCAGACAGCCAGGCGCTGATGAAGCGCGTGATCCGGGACCTCTCCCTGGACGAGAAGAGCTTTCCCGTCCGTTCGCTCCTCTCGGAGATCAGCCGCGCCAAGGACGCCCAGATCGGACCGGCAGACTATCTGCAGCGGGCCAAGGGCTCCGGAGACTACCGCCGGATCCGCGTGGGGGAGGCATACCAAGAATATGCCCGCCGCATGTTCACCGCCAACGCCATGGACTTCGACGACCTGATCGCCAACACGGTGCAGCTGCTGCGGACCAACGACGATATCCGCAACTACTGGCAGCGCCGCTTCCAGTACGTCCTGGTGGACGAGTATCAGGACACGGACCGGCTGCAGTATCAGCTGGCCGCGCTCCTCTCCGGCGGCTGGGGCAACATCTGCGTGGTGGGCGACGACGACCAGAGCATCTATAAGTTCCGCGGCGCCACCATCGAGAACATCCTGGGCTTCGAGCAGCAGTTCCCCAACTGCCGGACGATCCGGCTGGAGCAGAACTACCGCAGCACGAGCCATATCCTGGACGCCGCCAACGCCGTGATCCGCAACAACCTCGGCCGAAAGGGCAAAGAGCTCTGGACCGACGCAGGCTCCGGCGAGCGCATCGAGCTCTATTTTGCTGACGACGAGCGGGATGAATCGAGCTTCGTCGCCTCCACGATCATGTCCGGTCTCAGCCATGGCGCCAACTGGCGGGACCACGCGGTGCTCTACCGGATGAACGCCCAGTCCAGCCAGCTGGAGTTCGCGTTCAAGCGCAACGGGATCCCCTACCGCATCATCGGAGGCACGCGCTTCTTCGACCGGGCCGAAGTCAAAGACATGCTGGCCTATCTGAACGTGATCGCCTCCCCCGCCGACGACCTGCGCCTGACCAGGATCGTGAACGTCCCGGCCAGGGGCATCGGCGAGCGCAGCATGAAGATCGCCCGCGAGATCGCGATCCAGGAGGGCTGCAGCATCTTCTCCGTGATGAGCAGAGCCGAGAGCTTCCCCGACCTGAAGCGGGCCGCGGGCAAGATGCTGCCCTTCGTGCAGCTGATCGAGAGCCTGCGCAACTTCGCCAGGGAGAACGCGCCGGACGCGCTGTATGACGAGCTCTTGGACAAGACCGGCTATCTCCGGCAGCTGGAGAGCTCCGGCGATCCCCAGGACGAGGCCCGGGCTGAGAACGTCAAGGAGCTCAAGAGCAGCATCCTGGAGTTCATGAAGAGCTCCGGCGAGACGAGCCTGGACGCGTATCTGGCGAACGTCGCGCTGTATACGGACCTGGACAACTACGACCGGGGCTCCGACAGCGTGGTCCTCATGACTATGCACAGCGCAAAGGGCCTGGAGTTCCCCACCGTGTTCCTGGTGGGCATGGAAGAGACCGTCTTTCCCGGGATGCGGGCCATCGGCGAGCCGGAAGAGCTGGAAGAGGAACGGCGGCTCTGCTATGTGGCGATCACCCGCGCCAAGCGGAAGCTCTACCTCACCTGCGCTCGCCAGCGCATGCTGTTCGGCCGCACCACCGCCAACCGGGTCTCCCGCTTTGTGGACGAGATCCCGGAGGAGCACATCCGCAAGAACGTGCCCAAGGGCTACGGCTACTACGACCGCCACAGCGAACTCGGCTTTGCCTATCGGAGCTCTGCCCCCAACGCCCGCGGGCCGGCCCCCGGCGTCCCGTCCCGCGGCCTCGACTCGACAGTTCCGGGCAGTCGCAGCTCCGGCTATCCAGGGAGACAGGCTGGCCCGGGCGGCGCTCCCCGCCCGACGGCACCGGCAGCGCAGGCGAAGCCCAGGCCGGAGCCGCCCAGTTTCGTCCCGGGCGACAAAGTCCGGCACACGGCCTTCGGCGACGGCGAGATCGTCAAGCTGACCCCCATGGGCGGCGACGCGCTGGTGGAGATCCACTTCGAGAAGGTCGGGAGCAAAAAGCTGATGCTCCGCGCCGCCGCGCGCTTTATGGAAAAATGCTGAGGCGCAGCGACGCTCTCCATCGCACGCCAACAGACGCCCAAAACACCCGCCGCATCTACAGGATGCGGCGGGCGCTGTATACATGGAAAAGGACGGCACGATCTGTGGATCGTGCCGTCCTTTTCGTCGATCTCGCCGTCAGAAGATCCCGGAGATCCAGCTCGCCAGGGGGATATAGGCGATCGGCAGGAAGATCGCCGGCAGCATGTTGGCCACCTTGATCCGCTCCTTGCCCAGGCCCAGCATGTTCACCGCCATGCCGATCAGGATCGTACCGCCCACGGCGCTCATCTCGGTCACCACGGTCTGGCTCAGGGCCGGTCCGACCAGACCAGCCAGCAGGGTCAGCCCGCCCTGGAAGATCAGGATGAACAGCACCGAACAGGGCACGCCGTAGCCCATGGCCGCGGCGAAGGCCATGGAGGAGACGAAGTCCAGGGCGCTCTTGGCGTAGATGATGCTGTAGTCCTTGTTGATGCCCGCTTCCAGAGAGCCCACGATCGTCATCGAGCCGATGCAGAAGAGGATGCAGGCGGAGACGAAGCCTTCGGTGAAGCGGCTGTTCCCGCCGCCGTCCTTGAAGAACCTGGCCTTGATCGCGTCTCCCGCCCGCTCGATCCCGCTGTCGATCCGCAGCAGCTCCCCCAGCGCCGTGCCCAGCGCCATGGAGATGATGACGCAGAGCAGGTCCTCCGTCTTGATCGCGCTGGACACGCCGATCACCGCCGTGCAGAGCGCCAGCGCCTTCATGATGGCGTTCTGGAAGCTCTCTTTCAGACGGTCGCGGAAGAAGATGCCCAGCAGGCTCCCCACCAGGACCGTCGCCATGTTCACGAATACCGCTATCATCTCTCTTCTCCTCCCTGCAGTCCTTTCAGGAACAGGATCGCCTCGCGGTAGCCCTCGAAGCCAAGGCCCATGTAGGTCTTGACGCAGGCCATGCCCACATAGGAGATCTGGCGGAAAGCCTCCCGTTTGCTGAGATCGCTGAGATGCACCTCCACCGCCGGGAGCGCCACTGCCTTCAGCGCGTCCAGCAGGGCGATGCTCGTATGGGTATAGGCCGCCGCGTTGATCACGATCCCGTCGCAGGTCCCGTAAGCCTCGTGGATCTTCTCCACCAGGCAGCCCTCGCAGTTCGACTGGAAGATCTCCACCTCTATGCCTTCCTCGGCGCAGAGCTCGCGGATGTATGCCTCCAGATCCGCATAGGTCCTTCGTCCGTAGATCTCCGGCTCCCGCAGGCCCAGCAGATCC
>JAFZOC010000302.1 GCA_017550765.1 Oscillospiraceae bacterium | reverse complement strand
GAGGCGCCGGCGCCGGGCAGGATGCCGATCAGGTTGCCGATGATCCAGGAGCGGAAGATCGTCGGGCGGATGGTTTTGCGCTCCTCGCGCGTCAGGCTCATTTTGTCGGAGAACTTGGTGGCCTGGGCGCGTGCCTTGATCTTCTTCTCGGCCAGGATGAAGACCTGGGACATGGAGAAGAGGCCGATCAGCGCGCAGGTGGTGTTGATGCCCTCGGCAAAGTAGCTGCTGAGCATGAAGCGCTTGGCGCCGGTGATGGGATCCAGGCCGATGGTGGAGATCAGCAGGCCCAGAGCGCCGGAGATCAGGCCCTTCACGATGGACTTGCTGGACACGCCCGCGATGATCGTCAGACCGAAGATCGACAGCCAGAAATACTCGGCGGAGCGGAACTTCAGGGTCAGCTGGGTGAGCAGCGGGGCGAAGAAGTACAGCGAGATGCAGCTCAGCAGGCCGCCCCAGAAGGAGGCGTAGCAGGCGGTGAACAGCGCCTTGCCCGCTTGCCCTCGCTGGGTCATCTGGTAGCCCTCGATGGCGGTGGCGGCGGAGGCGGGGGTGCCGGGGGTGTGGATCAGGATGGCGGAGATCGAGCCGCCGAAGATCGCGCCGCAGTAGATGGCGCCCAGCACGATCAGACCGGATTCGGGCTTCATCGTGAAGGTCAGCGGCAGCATCAGCGCCACGCCCATGGCTGCGGAGAGGCCGGGCATGCAGCCGATGATGATGCCCATGGCCACGCCGCCGACCATCAGCAGCAGGTTGACGGGGGTAAGGGCGTTGAGGAAACCTGCGCCCATATAGCCTAAAGTTTCAAGCATTCTCTCTCCCCCTCCTTATTTCATCATTTTGGTCAGCGCTTTGATGAGCGAACCCTGGGGAAGACGCACGCCAAGGAACTTGCCGAAGGCGAAGTAGATGAGGCCCACCAGGGCGACGATCGCGATCGCGCCATGCAGATAGGGGACCTTCAGATACAGCAGTACGGCCGCCATGAAGAGCACCGTGGAGATGTAGAAGCCCAGATAGTTGATGGCGATCACATAGAGGATGGTGGCGACCAGGCAGCCGATGAACTGCTTGGCCTGGAAGTCCTTGAAATTCTCCTTGCCGCTCTCGGTGCCGTTCTTCAGCGCGCACACGATCATCTGCAGCAGGTACAGGGTGGTCAGACCGAAGAGCAGGATGATGGTGAACTTGGGATAGGTCTGGCTCTCGGCTTTCAGCTTCAGCGTCTCCGAGAAGAAGTAGCCGCAGATCGCGTACATGACCACCACCACGCCCACGTCGGTCCATTGCATTTTCTTGTCTTTCAAGGGGTCGATCCCTCCTTTATCCGTTGGTGAATATTACGGAGCTTTCAAAGAAAGGGCAGGTGGAGCCTGCCCTTTCTCTTGTCGCGCGATGGGATGGGGTCCTCTGCCTATGCTCAGTTGAAGGCCCAGAACTCTTCGGTCAGGCCCTCGGCGAAGGTCTGCTGCTCGGCGATCAGCTTGCCGGTGGCAGTGGCGTCCTGGAAATCGGTGGCCATGCCGGCCTTCTCAGCGTCGGCCAGGTATTCGGGATCTTCCATGGCGGCCTTGAAGGCGGCCTCGTAGAAGGCGATGACCTCATCGCTCACACCGGCGGGAGCCACCAGGCAGCGGGAGGAGCCCAGCCAGCCCTGGTAGTAGCCCAGCTCGCCCAGCGTCGGGACGTCGGGCAGCTCGGGCAGACGCTCGTTGGCGAACACGCCTAGGATCTTGTACTGGCTCTCGACGCCGACGATGTCGGCCAGCTTGCAGACGCAGAAGTCAGCCTCTTTGCTCAGCAGGCTGGTCAGCTGGTCCTTGGTGCCGCCCTGGGGGATGTCGATGTAGGAGAAGCCGGCGGACTTGGCGAAGGCCTGCGCGCCGATGTGGTTGGAGGCCTGGGGGCCGTTGGTGGAGGCCTTCAGCTCGCCCGGATGATCCTTGCCGAACTGGACCAGAGCGCCAAGATCGGCGAAGCGGTCGTCGTCGGCGCGGACGAGGACGATGGAGGTCTCGGTGACGTGGTTGCAGATGGCCTTAAAGCTGTCGATGGTGTAGGTGCCCATCTCGTTGACGATGGAGCTGGAGAAGTTGGGCAGGTTGATGAAGCCGATGGTCATGCCGTCGGGATCGGCCTCAGCCAGCTGGGACCAGCCGATGGAGCCGGAGCCGCCTTCCACGTTCTCGATGACGATGGTCTGGCCCACGTACTTCTCAGCGTACTTGGCCAGGAGGCGGGCGGTGTTGTCGGTGCCGGAGCCGGCCTTGTAGGCCACGATCATGGTGACGGGGCCGTCGGGCTCGAAGGGGCCGTCGTTGCCGGCGGTCTGGCCGCCCTCGGCGCCGCAGGCGCAGAGCGCGAAGACCATGCACAGCACCAGTGCCAGAGCAAAGAGCTTTTTCATGTGATGTCCTCCTTTTTTTGTTGTGTATCGAGACTGATACATGAAAACATTATACCTGCTCCCAGGTGGGCTTGTCAATATTCACGATCTGTTCATTTTCACTCCCGTTTTTTGCCACTTTTGACGAAAAAACGAGATCCCTCCCGCGCATCGCGGGAGGGATCTCGGCATCGATGCCCCGGCATACAGGCGGCAGAGGGATACGTACGCTGCGGGCGCCCGTTCGTCGGAGCGGCGCGGCGCCCGCCGCGGCCACAGACCCGGCTGCGGTGGGCCTCAGTCCAGCCAGCGCACGTCGAAGCGCTCTGCCGGGAGACACTCTGCCAGACCGGTGAACAGGTCCCGGGTCTCACAGAAGGCGGGCTGGTCCGCGGCCGCGAGAGAGCTTCGGACCGGCTGCTGCAGACAGACGCGCACAGCGGTGCCCCGTCCCTCCTGGCTCTCCAGCATCAGCGTGCCGTTGTGCATCCGGGCGATGATCCGGACGACGGTGAGCCCGAAGCCCGGCCCGAAGCTCATCTGGCTCAGGCTGGTCTGCTGCTTGTAACGCTCGAAGACCATGGGAAGTTCGCGGGTGGGGATGCCGCAGCCGTCGTCATCCACGCTCAGGATCACGGCGCCGCCGGACTCCCGCAGCCGCACGGAGATCCGACTGAGGCC
Organism: Oscillospiraceae bacterium; assembly: GCA_017550765.1. The sequence continues at coordinate 1,244 of JAFZOC010000302.1, read as the reverse complement.
CTTGCCGTGGAGGATCGCGTTGGACAGCAGCTCCAGCAGCAGGATCTTCATCATGGACAAGTCCGCGTGGACCAGGATCCCCGGGTCCAGCTCGCGCTGGATCGGGACGTCCGGGAGCACATCCTGCACACCGTCCAGGATGGAGGAATACAGGGCGCTCAAGACAAAGTGGATCGGTTCGAAGTGGAGCACGTCCTCCGCGGCGGAGAGGACCATAGAGGCATGGTCGACGATGCGGGTGAGGCGGAACTGGCAGCGCGTGATGCCCCGCAGCGCTTTTTCCGAGCCGTGGCTGGCCGCCTCTTCCACCTGAGCGCGCAGAGGCTCCAGGGCCAGGGACATGTTCATCAGGGCGCTGCGCAGCACATAGAGGAAGGAATGGCCCAGCTCAGCAGGCGGGAGCTCGTCGCGGCGGAAGGAGAGCAGCTGCAGGTCGTCGCTGCGGATGGAGCGGATGTTGCAGGGCGTGCCCATGACGGGGGCGCATATCTGAGCGCCCTGGGCCTGGCACTGGACGATCGCATCGCCGAAGATGTCGCCGGCGGGCTTTCCCAGAGCGTCCTGCCCCAGGAACGCGAGGGCTGGGGCATTGGCGCGATCCAGCCTTCCTGCGCGCAAGCATACGATGGCTTCGCTCGAAAGACAGAGCATATCCAGCGTCACCTTATCCAGGGGATCCATCCTTTCTTTGCCGGGTCGACCGGCTGTTGCGCCTATCGTAGCATATTCCGACAAATTATACAATATCATCACCGGGATGCCCTGCGATCTCCGTGAGATTTCGGCAGATCAACGGGCAAAATAAGCGGAGAGAGAACTTGATTTTTGCAGATAGTATATGTTATCATTTAGAGGATCGAATGGCATTTTTCCTGCATTGGAAGGATGTTCCAGACCAGATCGCCCCGAAACTGAAAATCTTTTGAAATGGAGGACCCATTCATGATCAAAGTCGGTATCAATGGCTTCGGCCGCATCGGTTCCCTGGCTTTCCGCGCCGCCATCAAGTCTGACGACATCGAGGTCGTCGCCATCAGCGCTCCCGGCCATCCCGCCAGCCACATCGCCTATGGCGTGAAGTACGACTCTGTCCACGGCCGCTTTGACGGCGAAGTCGTCGGCAACGACGAGGACAGCACCATCACCGTCAACGGCAAGACCGTCAAGATCCTCTCCGACAAGAGCTACCGCGACGCTTCCCTCATCCCCTGGGGCGAGCTGGGCGTCGAGTACGTGCTGGAGTG
>JAFZOC010000301.1 GCA_017550765.1 Oscillospiraceae bacterium | reverse complement strand
GCTGCTGAAGTTTGCGATCTGGTTTTTGAAGTTCCTCGACTACTTCGGCCTGCTGCCGCGGATCATCCTCGAGCTCAGCCCCTTCCACGGCTCGATCTTCTTCACCTCCATGGGCTCTCTCGGCATCCCGCCGGTCTTCCACCACCTCTACAACTTCGGCAACCTGCCCATCTTCATGGCCTTCGGCCGCAAGTACAAGGTCAACGAGACCCAGGACGACGGCACCGTGGTGACGAGGAAGTACATGGACTACACCTTCAACGTGGACGAGCGCATCGTCGACGGCTTCTACTACGCCACCGTCATCAAGCACTTCCACAAGCTCCTGCTCCACCCCGAGCGCCTCGACGAGCCCGAGATGGAGATCAACGAGGACATCCCCTGATACGGCTTTCCCGTACTGTCCTGCGGCGAACCCCGCTGCTGTTTCGCATCCGTGACGAAACGACCCCGGCTCCCAATGCGGAGCCGGGGTCGTGCTTTATTCTCTCGTCACCACGCCGCCGCCGAGAACGACGTCGCCGTCGTAGAGGACGGCTGCCTGGCCGGGGGTGACGGCCCTCTGGGCCTCGTCGAAGAGGACCTCGGCGCGGCCGCCCTCCAGAGGCGTGAGGACAGCGGGCTGCTCTTTGTGGCGGGAGCGGAGCTTCACCGCGCAGCGGACCGGTCCATCCGGAGTCCTGCCGGAGATCCAGTGGACCTCCCGCAGCAGGGCTCTTGCCGAGAAGAGCTCCTCCTTCGGGCCCAGGGTGACGGTGTTGGCGGCGGGGTCGATGGCGGTGACGTACCAGGGCTCGCCGAAAGCGACGCCCAGGCCCCGGCGCTGTCCCACGGTGTAGTGGATGACGCCCCGGTGCCGTCCCAGCACCTTTCCCGTGCGGTCGATGAAGTCCCCGGGGACCGAGGGCTTCCCGGTGTGCAGCTCGATGATCCGGGCATAGTCCCCGTCGGGGACGAAGCAGATGTCCTGGCTGTCGGGCTTCCGGGCGTTGACGAAGCCCAGACGCTCGGCCAGGGCCCGGACCTCGGCCTTCGACATCTCCCCCAGGGGGAAGCGGGTGTGGGCCAGCTGGTCCTGGGTCATGGCGTAGAGGAAGTAGCTCTGGTCCTTGTCGGGATCCGGGGCTTTTTTCAGCAGCCAGCCCTCCGGGCCCTGCTCGATGCGGGCGTAGTGCCCGGTGACGACGCAGTCGCAGCCCAGCTCCCGGGCACGCAGATACAGCCGGTCGAATTTCAGATACCGGTTGCACTCCACGCAGGGATTCGGGGTCTCCCCGGCAAGGTAGGCGGCGAAGAAGGGCTCCATGACCTTCTCGCGGAAGGTGTCGGAGAAGTTGAAGACGTAGTGGGGGATCCCCAGCCGCCGGGCGACGGCCCGGGCGTCCTCCACGTCGTCCAGGGAGCAGCAGCTGTGCTCCCGGGAGATCCCGGCGTCGTCGCCGGTAAAGAGCTTCATGGTGCAGCCCACGCAGTCATAGCCCTGCTCCAGGGTCAGGTGGGCCGCCACGGAGGAGTCCACGCCGCCGCTCATGGCGATCAGTGCTTTCTTCATCGGCCTGTCTCACCTCCGGACCGGCCGTCTGCGCAGACGGTACCACAGGGGCGGCTGTTCGCCCCGGAGCTTTGCCATCAGCAGCTGATAGCGGCGGTAGAAGCCGGGGGCGGTCTTCATCTGTCTGCCCTCCCAGTCCAGCCAGTCGCAGGGCTCGATGCGGGTGCGCTCAAAGGCGCCGGCAAAGATCTGCCCCACCTGCAGGGCGTCGGCGTAGGGCAGCACCTGGTAGAAATACTGGGGATCGGTCTTGAGGTTGTTCTGCAGGGTCTTCGAGGAGGAGGCCAGCAGATACCGCCGGAAGCCCAAAAGGTCCGCGGCCACGGAGGTGCCCTCCTTGGTGCGCCGTCCGCCGCAGCGGATCGCAAAGCCCGTCAGCAGCTGGACGAGGACGTTCAGGAACATCAGCTTGCCGATGCCGCCCTTGCTGCCCAGGATCAGCAGCAGGACCAGGCTCACAAGACAGAGGGCAGCGGTGCGCAGACTGTGGCGCCGCAGGAAGCAGCCGCCGGCCAGCTGGAGCTGCCAGCAGCAGAGGCCGCCCAGCAGGGTCGCCGGAACGATCAGGAACCAGCGCCAGCTCCGGGGCGCCACGGCGTTGTCCAGACAGGCCAGGCACAGGCACAGGCCCGCGGCGGCCGCCAGCAGCCGCAGGATCAGCGCGCTGCCGCTCCGGGCGGCGAAGATCCGGGGCTTCCATTCGCCCTGGGTGCGCTCCGCGGCCAGCTCCCTGGCCCGGAGGAACTCCGCGCTGCGCACGTCGCAGAAGTCGGAGCGCTTGAACAGGGTGCGGAAGACGGAGATCTCGTAGCTCTGCCGCTCCGAGCCCATGTCGATCTGCCGGGTGAGATAGACGCGGCCCTTGCGGGTGCGGTGGATGGTGAGATAGCCGAGGCTGGCCCACTGCACCGCCATCAGCGCCAGATCGCCCCTTCTGCCGGTGAGCAGATAGGGGATCTCGCCGGCGTTCTGCCCCACGGGGGGCATGGCCTGGCGGCGGGGGACGATGAGCTTGCCCCGCAGCAGGAAGAACCAGTAGGCGGCGCCCAGCACCAGCAGCATGAAGAACAGCAGCTTGTCCACCCTGGCGGTCTTGCCCGCCAGGAAGCGGAGATCGAAGAAGCCCTCGGGCAGCTCCATCTCCACGGTCATGGCCTCATGGTCGGCCAGATACTGCCGGGAGCTGAGCTCGGCATAGATGACGCCGTTCTGGATGTGGACGGTCATGTAGTTGTCGATGAGGTCCCCGTAGTAGCCGCTGAGGATGGTGGGATAGGCGTCGAACTCTCCGGGCAGCTGCAGGGTGAAGCGGTAGGACTTGATGGGGCAGACCCAGGCGGGGTGCAGCAGGGTCACGCGGAAGAGCTGGCCCTCCTCCTGCGGGATAACGGTCTCCACCAGCCGGTAGGAGACGTGCAGATCCAGCGTCCCTCTGTGGGCGCCGGTGAGGGTCAGCAGGGTGTACTTTTCATTGGTCGAGATCTTGTACTCCGCGCCGGTGAGGCTGACGTCCTTGGCCTGCCGGGAGATGGGGATGACGAAATCGGAGACGTTCCGCGAGAAGTCCAGCACCGCGGCGATCTCGATAACGCAGGAGCCGTCCTTTGCCACGGTGCATTTCGTCGTCATGTCCACCGCCAGCACGTCGGAGGAGGGGATCTGCGCCGGGGGCGGTTCGGTGG
>JAFZOC010000300.1 GCA_017550765.1 Oscillospiraceae bacterium | reverse complement strand
GGAACACCTTCCGTCTCGACGTCCGTTTCCCGGACGGGAACACCTACAGCTATGACACCGAGGACGACGGCAGCAGCTACTACCTGGTCCGCCTGGAGCCGGGGGAATATACGGTCAGCATGCAGGCGATGGAGGGCTTTGAGCTGCCGGAGCCGATCAGGTGCACCGTCCGCGCCGAGGCACAGTATGCGCCGATCGAGGACATCGAGACGATCGCCGACGTAAAGGACGTGACGGAGGTCTCCCAGGACGAGGTGCCGGAGGATACCAACAACGCGCCCACCGAGACTGTGCCGGAGATCATCGTGATCCCCGGCGAGGACGAAGAGGAGCAGCCGGAGGAAGAGGCGCCGGTGCTGGATGAGAACGGGGAGCAGGTCTACACCTATCAGTTCCCGGTGGGCCCCAACGGCTATCTGCTCTACCGCGGGACCGAGGAAGAGAGCAATGTGCTGCCCATTGACGAAGACGGCGACGGCGTGCCCGAGTACGGGATGTATCTCGTCGTCCCTGAGCCGGAGGAGCTGCCGGAGGAGCCGGAGCCCGGCGAAGGCGGCGATGGGGAAGAGCCAGGTGAAGGCGAAGAGCCCGGAGAAGGAGAAGAGCCCGGCGAAGGCGGCGAGACCGGCGAGGTCCCGCCTGCGGAGACCGAAGAGCCGCAGCCCTACTATGTGAGCGTGGAGCTGTACGGACCGGACGGCAAGCCGGTGGACACCTACGAGTACATCGAGATCCCGGTCACGGAGACCGTGGAGAAGGAGATGGGCTGGAAGACCATCGACGGCAGGGAGTACTTCATCTATGAGGACGGCAGCTATGCCGTGGGCCTCAAGAGCATCGGCGGAAAGCTCTATTACTTCGACCAGTACGGTGTCAAGGCCAGTTCCGTGGGGATCGACGTCTCCTTCTATAACGAGGACATCGACTGGCAGCTGGTGAAGGCCCAGGGCGTGGATTTCGCGATCATCCGCGTCGGCGGGCGCGGCTGGACCAGCGGCGTGCTCTACGGCGACTGCCGGACCCAGGAGTATCTGCGCGGCGCCCGGGCGGCAGGCGTGAAGATCGGCGTCTATTTCTACTCCACCGCGATCAACGCCTATGAGGCGGTGGAAGAGGCCAGTGTCGCCCTGAGCACCATCGGCGGGATCTGGCTGGACTTCCCGATCTTCATCGACATGGAGTATTCCGGGGAATATCCCTACGGCCGCTCCGACCAGCTCACGGCCAGCCAGCGCACGGATATCGCCGTCGCCTTCTGCGAGACGATCCGCAACAGCGGCTATCGCCCCGGCGTCTACGCCAGCCAGAACTATTACAAGGAAGCGATCAACTACTCCGCTATCTCCAAATACACCATCTGGCTGGCCAGCTACACCCGGGACGACAAGCTCCCGAATTTCGCCAACCGCTATGACATCTGGCAGTTCACCGACCGCGGCAGGCTCGACGGCATCGACGGCGGCGTGGACATGAACGTGATCTTCTGACCGGGGTCGGTCTGAACGCACGTTCCTTCTGAAAAGCATGAAAAAGGAAGCTCGTTCGCGAGCTTCCTTTTTTCGATATATCGGGGGCGCGGGAGGCCGCAGGGCCTTGTCGGGGCGTTTCAGCAGAAATAACGACGATTCCCGTCTGCTGGCGGGACATAGCCGATCTGGATCTCGGGACGGATCTCCCGGAGCAGATCCAAGATCTTGTCGGCGTCCTCTTCCTTGCTGAAGATCAGGTTGGCGAATTCCTTGTCTCCGTGGACCAGGATCACCCGATAGTAGTAATAGGCGGGACTGTCGTCCGGCTGGCATTCGCTGATCCGCACGAAAGCGCGGTCGATGTAGGGGTAGGGGACGCAGTACTTCCTGCCCAGGTCCCGATAATAGAAGCAGAGCTTGCCCAGACGGACGCGTCCGATGGCTTCGGTGCTGTTGTAATCTTGGATGTGCTCCTCATCGTCGACGATCTTCTTGTCGACGCCGCGAAATCTCAAACGACCGAGTCCGAACATGCCTCGTCATCCTCTTCGTCGAAGTCCTCGTCTCTGCGCTTTTTCAACAGGTCCCAGCGGTACCAGAAGCGGGGCGCCAGCATGGAGAAGATCGTGCCAAGCAGGCCGGCGATGGTGCCGGTGATCATGCCGGCTACCACGTCGCTGGGGTAGTGCACGACCAGATAGACCCGGGAGATCCCCATCAGTACGCCAAAGACCAGAGCCAGCCAGCTGGCTTTTTTATTCCCCAGGATGAAGACCGGTACCATGGCCGCGAAGGCGGCGTTGGTGTGACCGGAGGGGAAGCAGAAATCGCTCTCCACGTTCTGGCCGACCAGCATCCAGAGCTGCTTGTAGAAGTCGATGGTGTAGGGCCGGGGCCGGGCGATCGCGATCTTCAGATACAGGTTCACGAACACGGCGCCCAGGAAGAGACCGATGCACATGGCCGTGCCGAAGCGGCGCGTCTTCTTGAAGAAGGCGAGGATCAGCGACAGGATGATCAGGAAGATGCCGCTCTTGCCCAGGAGAGAGATGATCTCCATGATGGTGGTCATCAAGTTGCCGCCCAGCTCGTAGAGCTGATGGATGAACAGGGTGATGTTCATATCGAACTCGGCAAAGACCGCATTGATCCACTCTGCGGCGCCGGGTATCACAGGGATAGAAAACATGTTGCGTCCCTTCTCTCGTATTTGGTAAAACTATATTATCATAGAGACGGGGGTAAAGTCTACAAAAAAATGCGAGAAAGCGGCAAGAAGGATCGGGGAACAGGCGGGAAGAGAAGGATCGCTCTTGACGCAGCTCCCATGGCGCAATACAATAGCAGTCAGATAAAGAGAAAGGGCGTGATGCAATGGTAGGTCCCGGGCGCGGTCTCGGCCCCCGCGGTTTTTTGACAGAAGACGAGAAAAAGAACATGCCCAAGATCAGCGGCGCGCTGATCCGGCGCATCCTGTCCTATCTGACGCCGTACTGGCCGCAGTTCGTCCTGGTGTTCGTGGCGATCCTGCTCTCGGCAGTCTTCGGCCTGCTGCCCAGTATCATCACCGGACGCATCGTAGACGAGGCGCTGGTGGGGAAAAATATGCAGCTGCTGATCCGGCTGCTGCTGATGGCCTTCGCCACGCTGGCGGCCTCCCAGATCATCGGCGTGGTGGAGAGCTACATCAACGCCTGGATCTCCCAGCGCATCATCTTCGACATGAAGAACCAGATGTACGACCATCTGCAGCACATGCCCCACGCCTTCTTCACCACCGAGAAGCAGGGCGACATCATCACCCGCATGAACACCGACATCTCCGGCGTGAGTTCGGTCATCTCCGGGACGCTCTCCAGCATCGTCTCCAATGTGGTCACTGTGGCGACGACTCTGGTCGCGCTCTTCTCCATGAGCTGGAAGCTGGCGCTGGTGGGCATCGTGGTGATCCCGCTGCTGATCGTCCCCACCAAGAGCGTGGGCAAGAAGCGCTACAGCATCCTCACCGACAGCCAGGCCAAGAACGACGAGATGAACCAGCTGATCAACGAGACGCTCTCGGTCTCCGGCTCGCTGCTGGTGAAGCTCTTCACCCGGGAGGAGCGGGAGTATGAGCGCTTCGTCCGGGTCAATGAGGACGTCACGCAGCTGCAGCTGAAGGAGCAGCGCAGCGGCAAGTGGTTCCGGGTCATCATGGGCATGTTCACGCAGCTGGCGCCGCTCCTCATCTACTTTGTCGGCGGCTGGTTCATCATCACCCGCGCCGATGAGGCGCTCACCGTCGGTACCGTGACGGCCACGGTCGCCCTGGTGAACCGGCTCTATCGACCGATCGAGTCCCTGCTGAACATCCACGTGGACTTCACCCGCTCTCTCGCGCTCTTCACCCGCATCTTCGACTATTTCGACATGGAGATCAAGATCAAGTCGCCGGAGCACGGACAAAAGCCGGACCTCACCGACGCCGACATCGTGTACGACCATGTGGCCTTCTCCTACGATCCGGCAAAGCCCCTGCTGACGGATATCGACTTCACCGTACCCGGCGGGAAGATGTACGCCGTGGTGGGCCCCTCCGGTTCCGGGAAGTCGACCGTCGTGAACCTGATCCCCAGGCTCTACGACGTCTGCGCAGGCGCGGTGCGGATCGGCGGCGTGGATGTGCGGGACTTCGACCTGAGATACCTGCGCAGCCAGATCGGCGTCGTGACCCAGGACAGCTATCTCTTCAACGGCACGATCCGAGAGAACCTGCTCTATGCCAAGGAGGACGCGACCCCCGAGGAGATCGACGCGGCCTGCTATATCGCGGACATCCAGGACTTCATCGCCTCACAGCCCGAAGGCCTGGACACCGTGGTGGGCAACCGGGGCCTGAAGCTCTCCGGAGGGGAGAAACAGCGGCTGTCGATCGCCCGCGTGATCCTGAAAGACCCGAAGATCCTGATCCTGGACGAGGCGACCTCCGCCCTGGACTCCATCACGGAGAACGCCATCCAGGAGGCCCTGGAGGCGCTGATGGAAGGGCGCACCAGCATCGTCATCGCCCACCGTCTGTCTACGATCCTCAAGGCGGACAAGATCCTGGTGGTCAAGGACGGCAAGATCGCCGAGGTCGGCACCCACGAGGAACTGCTGGTAAAAGGCGGGGTCTATCGGGAACTGTATGAGACCCAGTTCAGAAAGATCCTGGACATGGAGGGCGAGAACTGAAGCGCTATCCTCTGAGCAAAAACAGGGAAGAGATAGGAGAAGGACAGTGGAAAGACTGCCTTTCTCAGACTGTAGGCAGACCCGATCCGGCATCGTTTCGACAAGCATGGAGGAAGGGTGAAGGGGGATGGTAGTCCCCCCTTCACGTTCGATACACGCAAAAATGGGAACTTTTTCGGAAGTTCCCATTTTTGCCTCTCAAGGTGTCGACACCTTGAGAAGGACGGCCTGCATGCTGTCCTTCTCTTTGCGCCGCTTTGGGGACTTGAAAAATGGTTCCGATCATTGTATCATTTTACATTGAAATGAGAAATGAGAAAGCAGGGGCAGAGCGTGGAGAAGATCACATCCAGGAAGGACCCATATATCCGCCATGTGAGGCAGCTGGCTGCGGACGGGGACTACCGCAGGGAACGGGGGGAGTACCTCTGCGACGGCGTCAAGACCCTGCGGGAAGCGCTCGCCTTCGGCGCGAAGGTGACCAGCGTCCTGTGGAAGGACCAGGCTGTGGAACTTGCGCTCCCGTCGGAGACGAAGACCTGTCTCGCGCCGGCGGATCTCTTCGACTATGCTTCTCCCATGCGGAACAGCCCCGGGCCCCTTTTCACGGTGGCGATCCGAGGCTGCGGGAAGCCGGGGAAGCTCCGCAACGCGATCGTTCTGGAGAGCGTCCAGGATCCCGGGAACGTGGGCACGGTGATCCGTACAGCCAACGCCTTCGGGATCAATGCCGTGATCCTGACCGGCGAGAGCGCGGATCTCTACAACCCCAAGACGGTCCGGGCCACCATGGGCGCGATCTTCCGGCAGAAGGTCCTGGAGATCGGGCTGGCGGGGCTCGTGCCCTTCCTTGCCGACCAGGGCCTCCCGCTCTACGGAGCGGCTCTGGACGAGCGGGCCGCGGACCTTCGCTCGCGTGACCTTCGACATGCGGCGGTGGCCGTCGGCAGCGAAGGGAGAGGGCTGAGCGCAGAGCTCCTGGCCGCCTGCGACGGGACAGTGATCATCCCCATGGAAAAGTGCTCGGAGTCGCTCAACGCCGCCATCGCCGCGGCGATCCTGATGTGGGAAACGGTCAGATAGTAGAAAGCGAGGTCGAGACCACGTGTCAGCTTTGGAATACTGGCTCTGGCTCTCTGCAGCGGACGTCAGCCCCAGGGCGAAGGCGGCCCTCGTCGACCGCTTCGGCGACGCGGAGCGAGCCTTCCTGGCGCCGAAAGGCGCCTTTTCCCGCATCCCCGGCGTTCTGCAGAAAGAGGCGCAGATCCTGGAGAGGCGGGACAAGAGCATGGCCGCTCAGATCGTCAAGGACTGTGCGCGCCAGGGCCTGGAGATCCTCACCCTCCAGGATGCCCACCTCTTCATAAGTTACACGAGCAGCACCGTCAGGCAAATTAATATTGGCAGGATAACCTGTAATTTCGGC
>JAFZOC010000299.1 GCA_017550765.1 Oscillospiraceae bacterium | reverse complement strand
GGCGCGGCGGATGGGGGACGGATCCCCACGCCAGTGTGCGCACTGGCTCGGGATGACAGACCTTCGGTCTGTGCGGGGGACGCCGCGGGATCCACCGCCGCCGCGGGATCCGCCGAGGGGGCGGAGGCGTCGTCCTCGGTGGCGTAGAGGACCGTGTCGCCCACGTACTTCACATAGTGCAGCGCGCCGCCGCGCTTGTAGTAGACCTCGATCACCGTGGCCTTGCCCGTCAGATCCACCGCGTCGTCGTACACGAAGCGGGAGGCCCGGAAGGCGCTGCCGTGCATGCGCCCGCGGAGCTGGGGATAGCGCTCCTGCAGCCGGTCCTCGTCCTCCAGGTGGGTGCAGAACACATAGCGGCTCTGCTGGATATCGGAGATCCCGGGCTCCCAGAACAGGTCCAGCAGGTCCACCCGCTCGATCCGCACGTCCCCCAGACCGCCCATCAGCTCCGCGTCCCAGCGCACCCGGTAGGCCGCCGTGCCGGTCTTCAGCTTCTGCCACATGGCGTCCGACCAGGTCCGCTCGAAGCGGTCCCGCTCCAGGATGCAGGGCACGATCGCCGACAGCTCCCGGGCCTGCTGCGCGTCCCCGGGCTCCCGGGGCAGGATCACCGGCTCCGGATAGGCCTCCATGGCGTCCGCGTGCTTGGACACGATCACGTTGTGCAGCCAGCCGCTCTCGCTCCGGAAGCCCTCGGCGGCGCCGCAGCCCTCCCGGGCCTCCCGGCTGCGGTTGCGCAGCTTCCACCAGTCCTCCGCCGCGATCGTGCGCCGCTCCAGACTGGCCTTGCCCGCCTTGTACTTCTGCAGTTCGGCTGTGAATGCCCGCAGCCGCTCGGGCGTGATGTTGGACATCTCGTCGCTCCTTTTCTTCGGAAAAATGAAGTCGCTGTGCCGGGGGCCGTCGCGGCCAGGCCGCGCGGGGCCGACGCGGGCCGACGGGGGACGTATCCCCCCGGCGCTGCGCGCCACCCCCCTCCAGGCGAGGGGGGCTCGGGGACGCGCCCGCGCCTGCGCCCTACTTCGCCAGGGGGTCCTTCCACCGGGGCGGGACCTCCTGCCGCTGCAGGGGGGCCACCGGCCGGGACATGCAGGCGTAGCGCCATTCGTCCGCCACGTGGTCCTCCTGGGTCGTGTCCAGGTCCTCCGGCACGGTCTTGGAGAACTGCAGCTCCGGCACCGTGCGCAGGAAGGCGCTGCAGCCCTCGAAGACGTACATCCGCGGGCGGCCCTCCCCGTCGAACTGCAGCCGGTAGTGGCACTGCATCCAGCCGGGGACCCGGGCGTTCTCCCCCGGGGTGAACCAGATCCCGCAGCGGGCCGCGGTCTCCGCCACGCTCTCCCCCCGGCTGCCGTCCCAGATCGAGGGGTCCGCCACGCCGGAGATCTGCCGCCCCCGGAGCCAGGGATGCTCCCGCTCCAGGCGGGCGATCTCCCGGAACTGCCGCTCCGGCGGCCAGCGCAGGCCCTCGTTGGGGACCTCGGTGCAGCCGTAGAGCTCCAGGATCCGGTAGAGGATCCCGTCGTGGTCCACCGCCCACCAGCCGCAGGAGAAGGGCCGCCCGTAGCCGAAGTCGTAGCTGCGGAAGACCGTCCAGCCCCGCCGCTCCGGCGCCGCCAGGTCCAGCGGCGCGATCGTGTGGGTGAAGCGGCCCTGGCGGCGCAGCTCCTCCTCGCTCTCGTCGAAGCCCCGGCGCCGGGCCTCCTCCAGGTCCGGCGTCAGGCGCAGCTCCTGGAAGAACTGCCCCCGGAACAGGTCCCAGCGGCCGTAGAGCCAGGCCTCCCGCAGCTTGGGCGGCAGGGCCCGCAGCCGGGCCACATAGCCCGGGTCCGCCGCCATCAGGGCCAGGTTGTCCGTGGCCCGGGCCGGGATGAAGACGTAGTCCGCCGGGTCCTCCCCCTCCCGGAAGCGCCGGTCGATGAAGAGCCGCTTCACCCAGCCGTGGCCCGGGCCGCCGGGGTTGCAGGTCAGGTAGACGCGCTTGGGGAAGGCGTTGGCCCCGCGGACACAGGCCCGCAGCTGCTGGATGCGCTCCTCGGGCTGCTGGGTGGCCTCGTCCACGAACAGCACGTCCACCTCCAGGCCCTGGAAGCGCTGGGCGTCCCGGTCGTCGTCGCAGCAGCGGAAGAGGATCCGGCTGCCGTTGGGGAAGACGAGCTGCTTGCGCTGCTCCTGGTAGAGCGCCAGGCGGCGGGCCGGGTCGGGGTCGTCGACGCGCAGGAGGGCGCAGAGGGGCAGGATGTGGTTCTCCTGGAGCTCGGGGTAGCTCCGGCGGACGATCAGCGCCTTGATGCCGGGCCAGCGCAGGCAGAGCAGCACCGCCTTCACCCGCACGGCCCAGGATTTGCCGCCGCCCCGGGCCCCGCCGTAGGCCACCACCGGGTGCCCGTCGGTGAGGAAGAGGCGCTGGCGGGGGCTGGGCGCGGGG
>JAFZOC010000298.1 GCA_017550765.1 Oscillospiraceae bacterium | reverse complement strand
CAGGTGCGCTATGACGATGCTTTCGTCCGGAGGCTCACGGAGCTCTCGGAGGAAAGCGGCCTTCCGGCGGGCACCGAGGGAGAGCGGGACGCGCGGCTGGACCATGGGACGATGATCCCGCTGTACTACATCGACGCGGTCTATCATGACTACAGGCTCGTCCGCGTCGGGCTCTCGGGCCTGCCGCTGCAGGACCACTACCGGCTGGGACAGCTGATCCAGCAGACTGCGGAGGACCTGGACCGGCGGGTCCTCTTCGTCGGCAGCGGCGACCTGTCCCATAAGCTCCTGGCGGAGGGGCCGTACGGCTTCGCGGCGGAGGGGCCGGTCTACGATGCGCGCATCATGGATGTGATGGGGAGAGCGGCCTTCGACGAGCTTTTGGACTTTGAGGAGAGCTTCTGCGAGAAGGCGGCCGAGTGCGGCCACCGGAGCTTCTGCATCCTGGCAGGCGCCCTGGACGGTCTGCAGGTGGAGGCGGAAGCGCTGAGCCACGAGGGGACCTTCGGCGTGGGATACGGCATCTGCACCTATCGTGTCACCGGGACCGATCCCCAGCGGCAGTTGCTGAAGAAGTGGGAGGAGCGCCGCAGACAGGCCATGGTCGAGAAGCGCCAGGGGGAGGACCCCTGGGTGCAGCTCGCCCGCGCCGAGATCGAGGCCTGGGTCGTCGGGCAGAGGCGCATCGATCTGCCCGCGGACCTGCCGGAGGAGATGCTCACAGAGAGAGCGGGCGTGTTCGTGTCGATCCACAAGGAGGGGCGGCTCCGCGGCTGCATCGGGACCATCCGGCCGACGCGGCGCTGCGTCGCGGAGGAGATCCTGGAGAACGCGATCTCCGCCTCGACGCGGGACCCGCGCTTCTCGCCGATCCGGGAAGACGAGCTGGACGAGCTGGAGATCAGCGTCGATGTGCTGGGGCAGACGGAGAAGATCCGCTCGAAGGACGAGCTGGACGTCCGACGCTACGGCGTGGTAGTCAGCAAGGGCTTCCACAGGGGCCTGCTGCTGCCCAACTTGGACGGGGTGGACTCGGTGGAGGAACAGGTCGCCATCGCGCTCCAAAAGGCGGGGCTCTCCAGGTGGGAGAAAGACTACGCGCTGGAGCGCTTCGAGGTGGTGCGGCATGTCTGAGGAGCGGCGCGTCTGTGAGGTCTGCCCCCACCGCTGCAGGCTGGCGGAGGGCCAGACCGGGCTCTGTCGGGCGCGTGGGATGCGCGACGGCGCGATCGTCCCGCTGAACTACGGCGTCGTCACATCGATCGCCCTGGACCCGATCGAGAAGAAACCCCTGGCGCGGTACTATCCCGGCAGCCGGATCCTCTCGGTGGGCAGTTTCGGCTGCAATTTGCACTGCCCCTTCTGCCAGAACTGGCAGATCTCCATGTCCGACGGCGGGCCTTTCCGCAGGGACGGGAGCAGCTGCCTCCCGCCGGAGCGGCTGGCGGCGCTGGCAGAGGAGCTGCGCCCGCGGGGCAATATCGGCGTGGCCTTCACCTACAACGAGCCGCTCATCGGCTGGGAATATGTGCGGGATACGGCGGAGCTCCTCCGGGAGCGGGATCTCAAAGTCGTCCTCGTCACCAACGGCTGCTGCAACAGAGAGATCGCGGAGAGGCTGTTCCCGCTGGTGGACGCGCTCAACATCGACTTGAAGGCCTTCCGGGCCGAGACCTACGGGAAGCTCCTGGGCGGCGACCTGGAGACGGTAAAGCGCTCCATCGCCCTGGCGGCAGAGCAGTGCCATGTGGAGCTGACCACCCTGATCGTGCCGGGGATGAACGACAGCGAGGAGGAGATCCGGGAACTGACTGGCTGGGTCGCCTCGCTCCCAAGGGGGGAGGAGATCCCGCTGCACCTGAGCCGTTTTTTCCCGCGCTATCACATGACGGACCGGGGAGCGACCCCGCGGGAGAGCCTGCTGCGGCTGGTCTCCGTCGCCCGGGAAAAGCTCCGCTATGTCTATCCGGGGAACATGTAGAACGAGCGCGCTGCGTGCAAAACAGATACGCCCTTCCGGATACGATCGGGAGGGCGTATCTGTTTCGGCACAGGCTCCAGACCGCGAAGGCACGGACGCACGGGATCGGCCTGCCTGCAGGCCTCATCGCTCCGGCAGCTCCGCGGTCACGCGGCGGCCGACGCGCATCGCGCCTTTGGGGGAGGGATCCCGGCAGCAGGCGCGGCGGATGCAGGCCCCTCGGCTGATGCGGGGGCGCGTCCGTCCTCCGACACGAGCGTTTTGGCCGGGCATCCGTTCCCGGCGTCCGATCTTTCGGCAAGACCGTCCGGTCTTGTGACGAGCACATCCGGCCGATCTTTTGGCAAGTGGGGAGACTTCCCTTTTTCGCGTTTTGTGCTATAATGATCATATGATGGCGAAAAGCCAAAAAGCTTTTCGCCGTGCCGCTTTTCGCCGTGCCGCTTTGCGGCGCAGCAAAACAGCACGGCTGTTTTGCCATATATCCATTGCCATGAACATCGGGCGAATGATCCAATGGATCATCCGCTGCCAAACCTGCCGTTTGGCAGCGAGATCGATCGATCTCGCCATCCGATGATCATGATAATGATACGAGATGTCTTGCGCCGCGCGCCGGGATCCTTCGCAGGTCCCGGATGCGACGCCGCGGACGATCATCGATCCCGGGAGGCTATGAGAGAACGATGACGGGACAGAAGAGCGTGATGATGAGGATCGCCGACTTCGTCGTGGAACGGAGACGGTGGATCCTTGCGCTCTTTGCGGCGATGCTCGTCTTTTCCGTGTTCTCCTCCCGCTGGATCCAGGTGGAGGAGGACATCACCTACTACCTCCCGGAGGAGGCGGAGGCAAGGCGCGGCCTCTTCATCATGGAAGAGGAGTTCACCACATACGGCACCGCCAAGGTCATGGTGAAGGACATCTCCCTGCAGGACGCGCGAGCCCTGTCGGAGCGGCTGGCCCAGGTGGAGGACGTGGTCCTGGTCCAGTTCGATGAGAGCGCCGCCCATTATCGGGACGGGAACGCGCTCTTCGATCTGACCTTTGCCGACACGCCCACTTCCCAGCGCAGCGAGCAGGCGCTGGAGCGGGCCCGGGAGCTGCTCCGGGACCGGGAGACCACCGTCTATACAGAGGTGGGCTTCAGCCTCTCGAAGCTGGTGGCTGAGCAGATGCTCACCGTGCTGATCTTCGTGGTCATCGTGGTCCTGGCCGTCCTCGTCTTCACCTCCAGCACCTACGCCGAGATCCCGGTGATGATCCTGACCTTCATGGTGGCCGCCGTGCTCAACATCGGCACCCACTTTCTGATGGGGACGATCTCCTTTGTCTCCAACTCCGTGGGCATCGTGCTGCAGCTGGCGCTGTCGGTGGACTACGCGATCATTTTCTGCAACCGCTATAAAGAGGAGCACGAGCGGCTGGGGATCCGGGACGCGGTGGTCCGCGCCCTGGCGGTCTCCATCCCGGAGATCTCCGCCAGCAGCCTGACCACCATCGCGGGCCTTACGGCCATGACCCTGATGCAGTTCCGCCTGGGCGTGGACCTGGGCCTGACGCTGATTAAGGCGATCGTATGCAGCCTGCTGACGGTGTTCCTGTTCATGCCCGCGCTGCTGATGCTCTTCGGCAAGGCCATGGACAAGACCAAGCACCGCCGCTTCGTGCCCAGGATCTCCTTCGTGGGCAAGTTCGCCTATGCCAGCCGCTTCGTGATCCCGGTCATCTTCGTGGCGCTGGTGGCGGCGGGCTACTGGCTGGTCCAGCGGGTGCCCTACGCCTACAGCATGGAGATGGTCCCGGCCTTCCGCCAGACGGAGATGGAGCTGGCCAAGGAGGAGATCCGGGAGGAGTTCGGCTCCAGCAATACCGTGGCGGTGATCGTGCCGTCCGGGGACTTCGGCGCGGAGCGCGCGCTGCTGGAAGAGCTGTCCGCCTGCCCGGAGGTGAAGAGCGCCACCGGGCTCGCCAGCATCCAAGCCCTTGACGGGCGCTGCATCGGCGATGAGGTAGATGCAGCGGAGTTCGCGAGCATCGCCGGGATCGACGAGACCAGCGCCAGGGCGCTCTACGCCTACTACGCGGCGGAGAACGGGGAGCATCGGGACGTCCGGGAAGACCCGGAGGGCTACAAGGCCACGCTCCTGGACCTGTTCCTCTTCCTCCACGAGCGGGCGGAGGCCGGGGACATGGAGCTGGAACAGGACCAGATCGATCTGGTGGACCAGCTCTACGACCAGCTGAGCATGGTGCGCGCTCAGCTCATGAGCGACAACTACAGCCGCCTGATCCTGGATCTGGATCTGCCCGTCCAGTCGGAGGAGACCTTCCGCTTCCTGGACAGGATCCACCAGATCGCGGCGCGGCATTATGACGGCGGCGCGGTCCTGACCGGCGACTCGGTCAGCGCCCTGGGCTTTCGCGACTCCTTTGCCAGCGATAATACGGTGGTAGGGCTCATGAGCCTGGGCCTGGTGATGCTGATCCTGTTCTTCACCTTCAGGTCCTTCGGGATGCCCCTCTTGCTGATCGGGGTGATCCAGGGCAGCATCTGGCTGAACTTCGCGGTGGCCGCGCTGAAGGGCGACTACGTCTTCTTCCTCTGTTACATCATCGTCGGCGCCATCCAGATGGGCGCCAACATCGACTATGCCATCGTGGTCTCCTCCCGCTTCCGGGAACTGCGGGAGAAGATGGACCAGCGGGAGGCCATCATCGAGACCCTGGACCTGGCCTTCCCCACGGTGATCACCTCCGGGCTCATGATGGTCTGCGCGGGGCTCCTGGTGGGCTTCGGCGTGTCTCAGTGCATCATCGCCGGCATGGGCTACTATGTGGGCACCGGCACCAGCATCTCCCTGGTGCTGATCCTCTTCGCGCTGCCCCAGGTCCTGCTGCTGGGGGACCGGTTCGTGTCCGCGACCACCCTCCACACGGAGCGCTCCCGGCTCCTGCGCTTCGTGGCGAAGGAGCGTCTGCGCCTGGCCGGCGGGCTGCTGGCCGCCGCCATGGTCTTCGCCCTGGTGGCGACGCCCCTCACCCTGCGGCAGAGCACGGAGCTGGTGGACGCTTCCCGGGAGCGCTATGACGGGCTGCTGCAGCGGACGGGAGAGCTGCGCGCCCTTGCGGAAAAGCTGGAGCGCGAGGGGGCTGACCTGGACGCCCTGCGCTACGATCTCGTCCAGCAGCTGCTCACCGATGAGATCGGCTCT
>JAFZOC010000297.1 GCA_017550765.1 Oscillospiraceae bacterium | reverse complement strand
CCCCGGCTCTCGCCGGGGGATGCGTTATTATGCGTCCGATGTGCTCAGTGGCCCACGTGCTCGTGGAGCTCCTCCTCGTCCATCTCCCGGAAGTCCTCCGGGTCGTAGGCGATGCCGTGGCGGTCGTAGTAGTCCTTCACGGCGGCGCGGACGGCCTGCTCGGCCAGGACGCTGCAGTGGAGCTTGTGGATGGGCAGACCGTCCAGAGCCTCCACCACGGCCTTGTTGGAGAGCTCCAGGGCCTCCCGCACGGTCTTGCCCTTGATGAGCTCGGTGGCCATGGAGCTGGTGGCGATGGCGCTGCCGCAGCCGAAGGTGTTGAACTTCACGTCGGTGATGACCTGATGCTCATCCACCTTGATATACATGCGCATGATGTCGCCGCACTTGGCGTTGCCCACTTCGCCGATGCCGTCGGCGTCCTCGATCTGCCCCACGTTCCGGGGATTGCGGAAATGTTCCATCACTTTTTCGCTATAGAGAGCCATGTTCGTATATCCTCCTGATACCTTGTTTCGGTGGAGACAGATCCCTCTGCCTCGCTGTGTTCGGCGCCTCCCCTTGCGGCGGAGGCGATAAAGGTCTTATCCTGCTCAGATCAGATGGGGACGCTCGCCCTTCTCCAGCTCGTCCCAGACCGGGGACATGCCGCGAAGATACGCGACGACCCGGGGCACGGTGGCGATGATGTGGTCGATCTGCTCCATCGTGTTGTACTCCCCGATGCTCAGACGCAGAGAGCCGTGGGCCACCTCGTGGGGCAGGCCGATCGCCAGCAGCACATGGCTGGGATCCAGGGAGCCGGAGGTGCAGGCGCTGCCGGAGGAGGCGCAGATCCCCGCGTCGTCCAGCAGGAGCAGCAGGCTCTCGCCCTCGATGCCCTCGAAGCACATGTTCACGGTGCCGGGGACATGGTGCTCCAGACTGCCGTTGATCTTGCTGTGGGGGATCTTGCCCAGCTCCGCGAAGAGCTTGTCCCGCATGGGGACGATCTTGGCGGTGTTCTCGGCCATGTGTTCGCAGCTCTCTTTCAGAGCGGCGGCCATGGCCACGATCCCGGCCACGTTCTCGGTGCCGGCGCGCTTGCCCCGCTCCTGGGCGCCGCCCTCGATGATGTTCGAGAGCACCATGCCCTTGCGGGCATAGAGGGCGCCCACCCCCTTGGGGGCGTGGAACTTGTGCCCGGAGATGGAGAGCATGTCGATCTGCATGGCCTTCACGTCGATGGGCATGTGGCCGGCGGCCTGGACGGCGTCGCAGTGGAAGGGAATCTTCTTCTCCCGGCACAGGGCGCCGATCTGGGCGATGGGCTGGACGGTGCCGATCTCGTTGTTGGCGAACATGATGGTGACCAGGGCCGTGTCCTCCCGGATGGCGGCTTCCAGGTCCTCGATCCGGACCACCCCGTCCTCGTGCACGTCCAGCAGCGTCACCTCGAAGCCCTCTTTCTCCAGCTTCTTGAGGGTGTGCAGCACGGCGTGGTGCTCGAACTTGGTGGAGATCAGGTGTTTCTTCCCTTTGCGGGCGCCCAGGCGGGCGGCGGAGACGATGGCCTGATTGTCGGCCTCGGAGCCGCCGGAGGTGAAATAGATCTCCCTCGGCTCTGCGCCCAGACAGGCGGCGACGGTCTCCCGGGCCTGCTGCAGGGCCTCCTGGGCCCGCTGGCCGAAGGAGTAGAGACTGGAGGGATTGCCGTACTGCTCGGTCAGATAGGGGAGCATGGCCTCCAGCGCGGTCTTGGAGACGCTGGTGGTGGCGGCGTTGTCGGCATAGACGAACATGGGCATGGTCCTTTCTTCTCGTGATGATGGCATGGGGGCGGGCGGCGGACAGCCGTTCCGCGGGGCGCGGAGGGCCTGCGGCGGGACGTCCGGATCAGAGGTCCCTCCACTTGTCGCCCGTCAGCAGGTCCCGGAGACTGACGGTCTCCAGGTAGGCGTTGGTGATGTCGTCCAGCTCCTTCCACATGGGGAGGGTCAGACAGGCGGCGGCTCTGTCGCAGAGGATGCTGCCGTCCTTGATGCAGGAGACGGGGGCCAGGTCGTCCTCCACCGCGTGGAGGATCTCCCGGATGGAGTAGTCCTCCGGCGGCCGGTCCAGACGGTAGCCGCCGTCCTTGCCCCGGGAGCTGGCCAGCAGGGCCGCCCGTTTCAGGCTCCCCACGATGGATTCCAGATACTTCATGGAGATCCCCTGTCGCTCGGCCACGGTCTTCAGCGAGACGAAGCCCTCGTCCGGGTGCTGGGCCAGGTCCAGCATGACCCGCAGGGCATAGCGCCCCTTGCTGGTGATGTTCAAGCGGATCTCCCTCCTTTTTGGTAGGGTATTGCACGGACAATATACCACGAAAAAACTAGGAATTAAATAGACAGTTTGAGCCTTTTGTATAGCACACCGGCGCGGCGTCTGAGATCGGGCGCTCGGAGCCCCGATACGGAAAAGAAGAGCGCCACCGAAGCGGCGCTCTTCTTTTCCGTATCCTAGACCTGGCGGTCAGACCGAGGGCTCGCCCGGCGGCGTGTCAGCTCCGCTCGAAGCGGACGCTGGAGAGGATGGCCTCCACGTCGGGATCTTTGGGCATGTCCGCCAGGGGCGTGTCGTTGTCTTTGGCCTTGAAGAGCGTGGCCAGCACGTAGCTGTGCCCGTCCTCGGGGATCGGCAGGCAGAAGCACACGCTGTCGCCCTCCAGATAGCAGGCGGCCTCCAGCGCGCCGAAGCGCAGGACCGAGAGGTCGGGATGCTTCTCCCGCTGGGCGCTCCACTGGCCGTCGGCCTCTTCGCCGGCGTAGTAGGAGGCATATTCGAACTGGATGCTGAGCGCCTCGCCCTGCAGCAGCGCCACGTGGGAGTCGCTGGACCCGCTGAGGAAGCCCTCTTCCACCACGGCGAAGCCATAGCGCTCCGGGTCGTAGTCCAGGCGCATCTCAACAGTAGCGGCGTTCTGGAAGCCGGAAATGAAGCTGTAGCTGCCCGTCCTGGTGGGGACAGGCGCCTTCTCGGGCTGGGCGGTCTTCTCGGGGACGCTCTTGTCCGCGAGCCTGCGGGCCAGCACGAAGACGGCGGCAGCGGCGGCCGACAGGCCGAGACCGGCGTAGATCTGCCATTTTTTCATCGAGATCATCTCCTATGTGTCCTTGTATGGGCTTGTATGCGGATAGTATACCCCATCCGGGCGGCTTTGCCAAGACCCATCCTGCGCGGCGCGCTTCAGAGGGACGCGGGGCCCAGAGGCCGGACGCGCAGCTCGCCGGAGAGCACCCGCTGCACGCTGCCGTCCGGCAGCTGCACCCGCAGGGCATAGTCCGGCTCCAGATCCAGCACCCGGGCGGGGACGGGATCTCGCCCCGGGGAGATCAGCTCCACCTCCCGGCCCAGGACCAGGGAGCGGGAGCGGTAGGCCTCGAAGCAGTCGGCGAACACCGCTCCGCCGCAGGATCGCCAGAGCCGGTCCAGGATCCCCGCGGCGATGCGGCAGCGCAGCTCCGGCAGCGTCCGCTCCCGGAAGACGGCGCCGGCCACGTCCCGGATCTCCTCCGGGAAGCCACCGGGGGGCTCCAGGGCATTGACGCCGATGCCTACCACCGCATAGCTCAGCTGGCCGCTCTCGCAGTCCATGGAGGCCTCGGTGAGGATGCCGCAGACCTTCTTGCCGTCCAGAAAGACGTCGTTGACCCATTTGATCTGCGCGGGGCGGCCGGAGAGCTCTTCCAGGGTCTCGGCCACGGCCACCGCCGCGCAGGCGGTGAGCCGGACGGCCTCCGCCGCGGGCAGGACGGGGCGCAGCAGCAGGCTCAGATAGACGCCCGTGTCCTCCGGGGAATAGAAGCTGCGGCCCATGCGGCCCCGGCCGGCGGTCTGCCGCCCGGCCACCAGGGCCAGGCCCGCCGGCTCTCCCCGGTCGGCCAGCTCCTTCAGCGCCGTGTTGGTGGAGCCCAGCTCCTTCGCATACCGTACGCGCAGGGCGGGGCAGCTCAGACGCCGGCCGATCCCCGGGGCGCTGAGCACGTCGCTCTTCGACAGCAGCCGATAGCCCTTGCGGGGCAGCGCCTCGATGAGATATCCCTCCGCGCGCAGCTGCTCCACCGCCTTCCACACCGCCGTGCGGCTGATGGAGAGCAGGGCGGCCAGCTCCGCGCCGGAGAGATAGCGGTCCGCGTGGGACCAGAGGGCCTGCAGAACGACGTCCTTGGTCATGAGGTCCTGCCTTTCCAGAGAAGAGGATGGAGCCGGCCGCAGAGCAGGGCGGCCAGCACGATCTTGACCGCGTCCGGCAGCAGATAGGGCAGCACACACCAGCTCAGGGCCGCGCCCACGCTGATGGGACCGGTGTCCCGGGCGTAGAGCAGCACGGACCAGGCGGTGCCGAAGGCGTAGCACAGGGCGAGGCCCAGGGCCATGGCCCCCAGCAGTACCGGCAGGCGCCGCGAGAGGCGGTCGGCCGCCAGGCCCACGGTCAGCGCGGTGAGGAGGAAACCCGCCAGATAGCCCCCCGTCACGCCCAGCAGGGCCCCCAGACCGCCGCGAAAGCCGGAGAACACCGGCACGCCCGCGGCGCCCAGCAGCAGATAGACCGCCACGGTCCAGCTGCCCAGCCGCCAGCCGTACAGGGCGGCCAGCAGGCACACGGCGAAGGTCTGCAGGGTGAAGGGCACGCCGCTGGGCAGCAGCGCCGGCAGCGACAGCCAGGAGCAGACGGTGAGCAGCGCCACGCCCAGCGCGGCATAGCAAAGATCGCGGACAGACAGCCGGGTACCCATGAGACCACCTCTTTTCCCATAGTGGCCCCAGTATACGCCACCTGCCGGGAAACGTCAACCGAAAATGTCAAGAGAAGTTGACATATCGGCGCGGCCGCCCGGGCGTGGACGCGCCACCGAGCCGCGCGCCGTGGGGCGCGGCGAAGGCATCGACCAGATGCGGCTGCGCTGCTTTCTCGCCGGGCCTCAGTAGCCCACAGCGATGCCCAGGACGATGAAGGCCAGCACCAGCAGGAAGTTCACGAGGAACAGGGGCGCGGTCTTCCTGACCCAGGCGAAATGGTCCAGGCCGATCATGCTCAGCCCGATCAGCAGCACGGGGGAGGTGGGGAAGAGCACGTTGGTATAGCCGTCGGCGAAGGTGTACAGCAGCACCAGCATCGGCTTGGTGAGCCCGGTGTCCACCATGGCCAGCAGGCCCATCACCAGGATCGCCTTGGCGGTGGAGGAGGAGATGAAGAACTCCAGCAGCAGCACGATCAGATAGATCGTCAGCGCCACCGCCGCAGGGCTGTGGCCTTCGATCGTGCCGTTGATCGCCGAGACGATGGTGGGCAGCACCGCGCCCCGGTCGAAGACGTACTTGATCGAGGCGGCCAGGGCGATGAAGACCAGGGTGGGCAGCGCGCCGCCCAGGCCCCGCAGGAAGCTCCGGAGCACATAGCGCAGATCCCGGGCCACCAGGGCGCCGGCGGCGATGCCGAAGATCAGGAAGTAGGCGATCAGGATGGGCACGCTGTAGCCCCGCAGCACCGGGGACAGGGAGGAGATCAGGATCAGCGCCAGGGCTGCCAGGAGGAAGACGGCGTAGACCGTCACCAGGCGCCGCCGCTCTCCCGCGGGGCGCTCCTCCGTCTCTGCCGCCGGCGCGGACGCGGCCCGGAGGGCCTCGTCGTGGGCGCGGGTGAGACTGGAGCCGGGGTCCCGCTCCAGCCGGCGGAGATAGGAGAAGAGGAAGAGCATCAGCAGCGCGAACATGACCGCGAAGATCAGCAGCCGGAACCAGAGGTGCTCCGTGGGGTCCGCCCCGACGATCTGGCAGGCCAGCAGCACAGTGAAGGGGTTGGTGATGGCGCTGGCGAAGCCGAAGCCGCAGGCCAGGATGCTGCAGAGGAAGCCGGTGAAGGAGTCGTAGCCCACCAGCACGCACAGGGCCGTCACGATCGGCAGCATGGTGAGCATCTCCTCAAAGAGGCCCAGGAAGGAGCCGAAGCAGTAGAACAGGAAGGAGACCAGCACCAGCAGGAGCCTCCGCCGACCGCGGAAACGCTCCGACACCGCGCCCACCAGGGCCCGGATCCCGCCCACGTCCTCCATCACCTGGAAAGCGGCGGAGATCGTGAACAGGAAGAGCGAGAGCATCGCCAGGGTGAGCCCGTCGGAGGAGAAGAAGACCAGCAGCGGCGCCAGCAGCCCCTGATAGAGAGGGATGCCGCTCAGATCGTCCCGCCGCGTGTAGCTCAGATAGTCGGTCCCGCCGTCGGGCAGGACGCCGAACTGGCCCCGGGGGATCGCATAGGTCAGCGCGATCGAGAGCAGCAGCAGGCCCAGCAGCAGGGCCGTCACCTGAAAGAAGGTCTTCCTGGAGATGCTGATCAGGGTGCGTTCATTTTTCGCGGCGCGTTTCGTCTCAGCCATGGGGCGTGCCTCCTCTGCGCCGCGGCCGGTCCTCGCGCCGGGCGGCGCACATATCCACCAGCAGGGCCCAGCGGGCGCACTGCTGCGGGTGCTCGACGGGGTAGAAATAGTGGAGCTCGCCCTCGTGGTAGAGCTCGAACTCCTCGTTGCAGGAGAAAGCCAGCGCGGGCAGGTCCTCCATGGGGACGGAGAAGCCGCCCCGCTCCGAGCGGTAGGAGAAGCCCTCCGGCGTGAGGGCGCACACGCCCTCTTCCCGGCGGACCGGACCGCCGTCCGCGCCGAAGATCTTGACGCGGACCCTGGCCTGAAGGGAGAAGCGGTCCAGCTCCGGCTCCTCCAGCGCGCGGATGTGGTCGTACCAGGCGCCGATCGTCGCGGGGCCGTCCCGGAAGCGATAGCGCTCGTCCAGCCGATGCCGGGCGCCGCAGGCGGAGCAGACGAGCTCGCAGCCCACGCCCCGGGTGCTGTAGAGAGCGCCGCAGTCGGCGCAGCGGTAGAGGATGCCCTCCAGGCCCTCCGCCCGGTCCCGCTGGGGATAGCGCTCCGCGAGCGCTTCGCTGGCGTCGTGGGAGAGGGTGGAAGCGATGAGCGCGTCCAGCTCCCCGTCGGGCATGGCCGCCAGTTCCTCCCGACGGAGGACCCGGACTACCCGCACCCGGACGGTGGAGCGATAGCTCCGGCGGCGCCACTTGGGGTCGGCGAAGTAGGCCCCGTCGATCCGCGCCAGCACCAGGTCCACCTTCAGGCGCTTGTAGAAGGCGGCGCCGCCCTCTACGATGGGGTTCGAGCGCCCGTCGGGGGAGAGGCGCCCCTCCGGGAAGATGACCACGGGATAGCCCCGCCGCAGGGTCCGCAGGATGCCCACGGCGGTGGACATGTCCCTGGTGAAGAGCTTTTTGGAGAGGATGCCCGCCTTCCGGGCCATGGTCTTCAGCACGGGCCGGGTGCACCAGTACTCGTTCACCAGATAGCTGGGCCGCTTGGGCCAGCGCAGCAGGGAGAGATAGTAGAAGTCGTAGAAGGACTCGTGGTCGGACAGCAGGATGAAGGGCGCCCGGGCCTCCCGGAGCAGGGCGTCGTCGATCTGGACCCGGTGGCGGCGGCCCATCCACAGCCGCACGATCCAGAAGATCAGATCGTACATGGGGTGATCGGAGGTCCCTTCCAGCGCCCGCCAGCGGGCGAAAAGGCCGCGGGGCGCGCTCCCCCCTGCGGGGGACGGCGGGGAGCCGTCGGACGGCGCGGCGCCGCCGGGGGCCTTATCCGTCCCGCGAGCGGGCGCTGCGGTATCCTCTGCAGACATGGCGAGAGCCTCCTTGCCGCGGCCTCGGTGTGCCGCGATGGATATGCCGACGGCCCAGGACGCCAGGGCCTGGGCCGTCGGATGCGGATGGGGGACAGGGGGGAGCGTGCCCCGCCGCGGCGGACGCTGCTCAGTCGATCAGAGCCTCCAGCTCCGCCGTGGCGGCGGCGAGGTCGTCGCTGCAGATGCGCACGTCGCAGAAGGCGGACTTTTCCCGCTGTTCCGCGGCTACGGCCATCCGGGCCGTCACCTCCGGCGCGCAGCGGGAGATCGCCTGGTAGCGCTGCAGCAGCACCGGCTCCGTAGGTTCGATGTAGATGCAGACGGCCTCGGGCATGCTGCAGCGGACCTGGGCGGCGCGCTCGATCTCCAGCTGCAGCAGCACGCTGTACCCGGCGTCCAGCTTCTCCCGGACCAGGCGGCGGGAGGTGCCGTAGTCGTTCCCGGCCAGCTCCGTGGCCTCCAGCAGGTCGCCCGTCTCCTTCAGGGCGTTCCAGCCCTCCAGGTCGTAGAACCAGAAGCCCACGCCGTCCTGCTCGCCGGGCTTCATCTTCCGCGCCGTGACCGGCGTCACCGCGCAGACGTCCGCCCGCCGGGCGTACACGGCCGCCACGACGTCCCGTACGCCGGCGCCGGAGGGTCCGGATACCACATAGAGATGCTTGCTCATCTGTACCGCTCCTTCTGCCGCGGACCGGCCCCGGCGCATCCCGCGCCCCGGCCCGCGCATCGTTGTTTTCCCCTATAAAGTACCATGATCTTCCCCGTCCCGCAAGACCCAAGCTGACATGCGGCGGGGCTTTCGGGCCAGATCGCCCGTTCGCGCTCCCCGCCTATGGAAAGAGCGCCACGGAAGTGGCGCTCTTTCCATAGAGATCAGTATCTGCGGCTGGCCGGGGGATGCCCGTCACGCGCGCTTGTTGCGGCCCCAGAAGACGTTGTAGCGGTCGGGGACCCACTCCGGCGAGATGTCCCGCACGGCTTCGGCGGCGGTGATGGGGGCGTCGTCGTGGTCGATGTCGATGAGGACGTAGCGGTCGTGGCCCATGCCGAGCTCCTTCATATAGCTCAGCTGGCGCAGACCGTGGCGGCTCTCGATGCGCTCGATCATGGCTTTGCCGCTGTCTCCGGGCAGAGCGTAGATCAGGTCCACGCAGGCGCTGTCCGCTGCCAGGATGTCCAGAGAGGCGACGATGCCGATGTCCGGGGTGACCACGGGCTCGGCCTTGGCGCCTTCGCAGTCGCAGGAGACGGACATGTTGCGCAGGGTGTTGATGTAGCAGACGTGGGGCGCGAAGAAGTCGATGGTGGCCTTGGTGCTCTCGCTGATGCGCTCCATCAGCTCCTCTTTGTTGATGTTCCAGACGCCGACGGGCCGGCTGTGGATCTCGCCCTTGCCGATGCGGCCGTCGGCGCAGCCGATGCCGATGTTCTTGTTGCTGCCGCCGAAGCCGCCCATGATGTGGCCCTTGAAATGGGTCAGCACCAGCAGGGACTCGTACTGCAGCATGCTCTCGCCTACGTGCATCTCGGTGAACCACTTGCCGCCCTTGACCGGCAGCGCGGCCACGCCGTGCTCGTCGGTGATGTCCACCGGACAGAAGGTCCAGCCGTTCACTTCCAGGGTCTTGCGGTGCTCCTCGGTGGTGTAGCGGCCGCCTTTGTAGTAGGTGTTGGTCTCGATGATGGTGGCCTCGGGCAGACGGGAGGCCAACAGCTCCTGCACCCAGGGCCGGGGGATGATGTTGGGGCCTTCCGGCTCGCCGGTGTGCAGCTTCACGGCGACCTTGCCGCAGAGCACCTGGCTCACGCGGTCATAGATCTTCTGCAGGCCGGCGGCGGAGAGGTCCCGGGTGAAGAACACCACGGCGCTCTCGCCGCTGCGCTCCTCGAAGGGGACGTACTTGTCGCCGCCCTTGCCGGGACGGGGCTTTTTCGTAGGCATGGGGAGTCCTCCTTTGTCGTCGACGGTCCATCGCGCGCCCTCGGGCGCAGGCGGCGCTCCCGCCGGGCCCTGCGCCGCCGAGCTCCCCGGCGGGGCCCCGATGGACGATCCTTTGCTTTAGTTTATCATAGGGCCGGGGGGACTGTCAAGCCGCGCCCCCCCCGCCCACCTGCACGCCCCTGCGCCGCCCGCCTTCTCTGCCCCGCAGCAGCCCCGCCTCCGCCCCGCCGGGGACGGGGCTGTCAGACCGCCCCTGACCCTTGCAGCGCCCAGCGGGGAGCGTTATTCGTCTGCGGTGGCAGACAGGGGAACTTTTTGCCCCCGCAGACGTTGTATAGATGCGGGGCTGTTCCCGGTCGCCGAGCCGCCGCGACGGCCGACGCTCAGCCACGGGGCCGTTCTTCGCTCTTGTGCGGCCGGGCGGGGGATGGTATACTGGAGACAAAGTCGACCGCAGAGAGACAGGAGGATCGCCATGTCGTTGTTCCAATACCCGGAGCGGCTCACCCGGCAGCAGGACGGCTCCTACCGCTGGACTTGCCGGATCGGTCTGGACTATCACCGCAGCCAGGCCATGCTCGCCATGAAGATCTGCCTGGGGATCGCCGTGTTCCTGCTGGCTTTCGGGGCCTTCGCCGCGTACAGCGCCAGAGACCTGGAACAGATCTGGATCGTGGCCCTGTGCGTCGTCGTCTTCCTGGCGATCGCCGCCTTTTTCACCCGTCTCTACGGCTGGGGCATCGGCAGCCTGAGGCCGGACCCCCGGGAGCTCTATGAGATGACCGAGGAGCATGTGAAGACCGGCTTCGGGAAGACCGCGGCCTATTTCCGCTACGCCCGGGTGAAGGTCCTCGTCATCCGACCGGATTATCTGGAACTGCGGAGCCGGCGCAGCCGGGTCCGCGTCTACGCCCCGGAGGAGGACATGGCCTTCGTGCGCGACTACATCCGCCGCCGCGTCCCCGGCGACGCGGAGGTCCGCTTCGACGGAGAGGGGCCTGCAGGTAGGATCCTATGAGATATGTGCATGGGACGGACGACAGGACGCGCGACCGGATCCGGGCTTTTTTCTACTGGATGATCGCTGCTTTCTTCGCGGTCGTCGCGTGCGGCATCGCGCTCATCGTCCTGATGACGGTGTTTTCCGTGTTCCGCGGCGCGCCGCTGGATGCCTTCAAGATCTTTCTCCTCGTCGCCGGGCCCTTTTTCGCCGGCCTGGGTGCGTTCTACCTTGCCATGGTCGTATGGGAGAACGCCCGCTATACGCTCACGGAGGAAGGGATCGAGGTCTCCCGGCTGTTCCGGACCGTCAAGATCGAATGGCGGGACGTGAAGGGCGTCCTGGTCAGACCGATCCGAGTGCGAAGATGGGTCGCTCACGACTATCTGATCGTCCGGCTGACCAGCCGCCCGCCTGCATCGGAGGCGCTGGCGGTGATGCCCGATCTTACCGGATGCTTTATCCAAAACGACGACTTTCTGATCGTCCGCTGCACGGATGCGCGGCCCATCCTGTCAGCGCATCTTTCACGGAAAGGCCATAGAAAAGGAAGGTCATCTGGACCTGGTGGATGCTTCTCCTTCCCGGAAAATGCCTGGGCGTGAAGATATCCGATGGCGTCTTGTTCTCCTTTTGATGCTATGGGCTCTCGCTTCTGCCGAACGCTTCTCAACTGCAACGATCGTTATCGCTCCCATCCTTGCCGGAGCAGCGTACAGCGTTCTCATCATGGGGCTGGAGGTCTTGACGAGCATCGGCTGTGAACGGGCAGTCCTGGCATACCTGGCGTCGAGGAAGTGAGGCGAGCTCGCCCGGGCCGGTCTTCCGCAGCGTCAGATCGTGATATGAGCGTTCGTGCCCGCAGCGTCAGATGGTGATATGAGCGTTCGTGCCCGCAGCGTCAGATGGTGATATGAGCGTTCGTGCCCGAACATGACAGATGGATAAAAGAAAGGACGCCGATCGGCCGATCGCGTCGTACAGAACGGAGGTATAGAAACTATGGCAGACAGAGAAGAGGTCCTCATGCGCATCGAAGAGAGCGATGGGAGAGACAAGATCCTGTTCACGGACGAGCGAGATCCCTACGAGTCCACCTATATCCGCGCCAGGGTCAGAGGAAGGGCGCTCAGCATCATCGACAGCGTGTGCGACCACGGGCTCGACGGCGGCTGGTCCCACATGACCGTGAGCTTCGACCGGGAGGAGACGGAGAAGGTCTTCTCCTTCCTGATGGATCAGACCTACGATCCGTTCCGGGCGCTCTCGCGCATGGTCGACGGGGAGCTCGGCCTCGCCCGCTTCACCCGCGCCTGCGACGAGCGCGGCATCCGGTACGAGTCCCGCCTGGAGTTCTGAAAGGGGGAGGACCGGGGAGATCAGCTGTCCCGGTCTTCTCCACGGCGCTGCGGCAGGAGCTCTTCCGGGATCCTGCGGCCCCGGAAGTAGAACTGGCGGTCCTGCTCGCCCACCGGGCGGAGCACCCGGCAGGGGACGCCCACGGCGACCACGTTTGCCGGCAGATCGCCGGTGACGACGCTCCCGGCGCCTACTACCGTACCGTCGCCGATGGTCACGCCGGGCATGATGAGCGCGCCCGCGCCGATCCAGCAGTTGCGCCCGATGTGGACCGGAGCGTTGTACTGCAGCCCCTGCTGCCGCAGCTCCGGCAGGATGGGATGCCCTGCCGTCGCCACCACCACATTGGGGCCGAACATGGTATAGTCGCCCACCGTGATCTCGGTGTCGTCCACCAGAGTCAGGCCGAAGTTGGCATAGACGTTCTTCCCGAGACGGACGAAGCGGCCGGCCCAGTTGGCGTGCAGCGGCGGCTCCAGATAGCAGCCCTCCCCGATCGCGGCGAACATCTCCCGCAGCAGCGCTTCCCGGCGCGCCTGTTCCCCGGGGCGGGTGTGGTTGTATTCATAGAGCCGCTCCAGACACTGGGACTGGAGCGCCAGGATCTCATCGTCGCCGGGGAAATACAGCTCTCCGCTGTGCAGCTTTTCCAGCATGGTCCCGACCGCCTTTCTCTTTTTTTCCATTCTACCACGTCCGGGAGCGGGACACAAGCAGAGGACGCTTGCGCCGGCGCGCCTTTTCCTGTATAATGCTCCATATGTGGATCGATATATGATGGAGCCGGGAAGGATCGCCGCGATCTGACCGGGAAGGACCGCCGCGGGCGGAGAGGAGTCAGCCCATGGGCCGCAAGAAGAACGAAAAGCTGGAGTTCCGCTTCTATGATATCCCCCTGGGCAGCAGCGCCCTGGCGCTGCTGGGGGACGACTGGGTGTGCGTGTACGGGCAGGCGGACGAATGTCTGCATTTCCACACCCTCTTTGAGATCGGCTACTGCCACTTCGGTCGGGGCAAGCTGATCCTGGGCGGAGAGGAGCTGCCTTTCGAGGACGCCATGATCTCCATCATCCCGCCCAACTACCCCCACTCCATCGTCAGCGAAGGGGAGGCCTCCTGGGAGTTCCTCTTCTCAGACCCGCGGAACATCATCCTGGAGCTGTACCGGGACGACCCGAAGCGCCAGGCGGAGATGCTCATCGCCGCGGCGAAGCGGCCGCTGCTGCTGCGCATCGACGAGCACCCGGATCTGGCGTCCATCATCTGGCGCATCCTGGAGGAGGCGCGGGAGAAGCGGCGCTACAGCCAGGATGTGATCCGCAGCCTGCTGACGGTCGCGCTGCTGGAGCTGATCCGGATCCAGGAGGGCCTGAACGCGGCAGATCCCTGGGGGGACCGCTCCCATGAGGCGCTGCTCCACATCACCCCAGCCCTGAGCTACATCGAGGAGAACAGCGCCCGGGAGGTGCACGCGGGCGACCTGGCGCGGCAGTGCGGGCTGAGCGAGCCCCATTTCCGCCGTATCTTCGAGCAGTTCATGAACATGCCGCCCATGGACTATCTGAACCTGGTCCGGATCCGGCATGCCTGCGAGCTGATGGACCGGAAGCACATCCCCATGGATCTGGTGGCGGAAGAGAGCGGCTTCTCCTCCGTCTCCGCCTTCACCAGGAACTTCAAGAAGTTCCTGGGCACCACGCCGTACCAGTGGAAGCTCCAGCGGGAGACCCGCGGGCTGAGCCTCCAGGACTACGCCATCTCCGCGCACAAGGGCTGGGACTCCGTGTAGGGCCGCAGCGCAGGACAAGATCGACACCCGAGCCGCCGTGCGAGCCTCGCACGGCGGCTTTTGACGCTATGCACAAAAGAGACGGCAAAGATCTGTGTGAACTGACATTGCCAAAAAATAGATGATCGTTTTTGCGTGTTTTTTCATCAAAAAAGGCTGCCAAGAAAAACGCAACTATGATACCATGATAGATACATGAAGTGCCCAGAAACGCGAAAACAGCGGCTGTCTCGTCTCACGAAAGAGCGCTGTCCTCCGTTTCCCGGCACGACATGAAAAACAAAAATGGAGGATATCATGAAAAAGACTCTTGCTCTGATCCTTGCGCTGGTCATGGTGCTGGCCCTCGCCGCCTGCGGCGGAGAGACCGCCAAGCCCGAGACCCAGACCGGGGCCCAGACCCAGACCGAGGCGACCGATAACGGCCACAGCCTGACCGTCTACGCCTGGGACGCCAACTTCAACATCCCCGCCCTGAAGGCCGCGGAGGCCGCCTACCAGAAGGTCGATCCCGAGTTCAAACTGGAGATCGTCCAGCAGTCCGGCTCCAGCGATGTGGAGAACGCCATCACCCTGGCTGCCCAGGCCAATGACCTGAGCACCCTGCCCGACATCGTCCTCTTCCAGGACCACTACATCCAGCGCTACGTCCGCGACTACCCCACCGCCTGGGTCCCCGTTGAGGGCGCTGAGATCAACTGGGCCGACTTCGGTGAAGAGAAGCTGAGCTACAGCACCATCGGAGGCGTGCACTACGGCGTGCCCGTGGACAACGGCACCGCCATCTTCGCCTACCGCACCGACGTCCTTGACCAGTGCGGCTACACCATCGACGACGTGACCGGCATCAGCTGGGACCGCTGGCTGGAGATCGCCCGCGAAGTCAAGGAGAAGACCGGCTATGCCCTGCTCTCCATGGACCACTCCGGCGATGACCTGCCCTACATGATGCTCCAGGCCGAGGGCGTCAGCCAGTTCCAGGACGGCAAGCCCAACTTCGTCAACAACGAAAAGATGAAGAAGATCATCGAGGTCATCGTCACCGGCGCCAACGACGGCACCATCATCCTGGCCAACTCCTGGTCCGAGTACACCGACAACACCATCGTGGGCGACCAGGTCGCCGGCGTCATGAACGGCAACTGGATCATCCCTACCATGTCCCTGGTCGAGGCTAACAGCGGCAAGTGGGCCATCACCACCCTGCCCACCATCGACGGCGGCAAGGAAGGCTACGCTGCCAACGGCGGCTCCTCCCTGTACATCACCGGCAACTGCAAGAACGTCGATCTGG
>JAFZOC010000296.1 GCA_017550765.1 Oscillospiraceae bacterium | reverse complement strand
CCCGTCATCTTCGAGAAGACCGACAAGATCGGCGGTCTGTTCCTCACCGCCTCCGCCATGAGCTTCAAGGAGAACGACAAGCAGCTCCTGAAGTGGTACGAGCGTGAGATGAAGGCGCAGGAGATCGACATCCGCTTCAACACCGAGGTCACCGACCTGGGCACCCTGCGCGGCTTCGACGAGATCGTCGTCGCCACCGGCGCTGTCCCCAGAACGATGCCCGCGGTCAAGGGCTTCGACAAGTGCATCACCTTCACCCAACTGCTGCGTGAGAAGAAGCCCGTTGGCGACAAGGTCGTCTTCTTCGGCGGCGGCCAGTCCTCCTGCGAGGCTGCCTATGAGATGATCCTCCAGGGCAAGCACCCCATCATCGTCGAGTACGCCAAGGACCTTGTCCCGGCGCAGAACGTCTGCCTCGCGAACGCCTCCTTCCTGCTTGACATGATGCTCTACAAGAAGGTCCCCACCTACCTGGAGTCCACCATCACCGAGATCAAGGACAAGACCGTCGTCATCCGCGGCAAGGACGGCACTGTCACCGAGGTCGAGTACGACGACATCGTCAACGGCATCGGCTTCGTGCCCACCCCCGTCGGCGGCAAGGGCCCGCATATCCACCGCGTCGGCGACTGCGTCGCCATCGGCAACCTGCGCACCGCCATCTGGCGCGCCTGGGACGTGGCTATGCTCATCTAGTCCTCAGCCTCTCATGAACGCAAAAGATCCTCTCCTTCGGGAGAGGATCTTTTTTCACGCGCCTTTGAGTTCTTTCTCGATATGATACCGCGCGATCTTCGGTCCGCACGGACCGAGGATATCCCTATCGTCTATCGCGCAAAAAACATCTCCCGCTCTGCGGCGCGCTTCGCCGTCAGACGGGAGATCTCATGTTGATCGGTCCTCGATCAGAACGCGATGCTATTGATGTAGTAGTTGATGCTCTTATCACACACGCGCTCAGGCAGCCTATCATCAAGCAGATCTTCCAGCCAGAGGGAATAGAACGTACGGAAAAACATTGTATCGGCCTCCTTTCTGATGTCCTCAAAGCGCGCATATCATAGTCTTGAACGAGAGAAAAAGCAAGCCCTAATAGTGTACGAATATTTGTCGAATATATCGTTTTTCTCGCCTTCTTTTTGTGCAGATCGACATATATTGTTTGATCATGCAGTCTTTGATGGTGGTGCTCGGCTCGTTTCCGGACAGCGAGCGTAACAGCGCCTGAGAGGGAGGTATAGAACGGGCGGACGGTCTCTTCTGTCATTGACAAGTATAAAAAATTACATTACATTTTTATGGGTTTTTTGCTATGAGCTTTGATCAGGGAGGTCGAAACGAGAGCTATGAAGACTGTGAAAAAAGTATTTTGCCTGTTTCTGGCGCTGGCGCTGTGCATGAGCTTCTTCCCCGTGGCCACAGCTGCGGAGGGGGAGCCCCAGATCCGCAATGACGCAGAGTTGGAGCTGCAGGCGCAGAACAGCCTGGGCCGGGTCCTGCTGAACGGGATCCAGCATGATGCAGAGGAGACGGAGGAGGCCGGTCCCTGCCACGTCAACGGCGTGTCGGTGGAAGACGACGTTGTGACCGTCAGCTACAACACGGACGAGGACGCCCAGGTGGTAGTGGCGATCTACGAGGACGCGATCTACGACGACGATCCGGACGTCTTGAAACTGCTGACCACGGTGATGGCGGACGCCCCGGCGAATATGGATCTGGTGGAGCTGAGCCTCAGCGAGGAGATCCCAGCGACCTTCATCGTGGGGGCTTATCTGCTTCGGACCGGGAGCCACGAGCCGCTTTGCGAGGAGTACGTCAGCCGGTACTACACCGCGGAGTTTCAGGCCTTTCTGAACGCGCCGCTCTCGGAGTACGAGGCGGCTGGGGACCGACTGGTGGTGTTCACGCCGGGCAAAGCGCCGGACGGCTCGGACGCGAACTTCGGCATTCTGGCGGAGGACGTGGCGATCCTGCGGGAGACGGCAGAGACGGACCACCTGAGCGCGAACGAGGACGGCAGCTATACGATCACGGCGGCGGACGCAGCGGCACTGGCCCTGCAGAACGGGGACAAGCTGGCCCACTGGAGCCTGGAGCATGAGCTGACCTTAGTGTTCGTGACTGGGCTGACGGTCGAGAACGACAGCGTGAGCCTGACGGACGACACGGAGGCGGAGGCGGACATCTTCTTTGAGGTCATCCGCATCAACGCGGATACATCCGGCGCGGAGCAGACCGTGGACTGCAGCAACATGGACGAGGGTGTTACCGTGCTGACGGACGAGGACGTGAGCGCGGAGGTGGACCAGATCTTTGCCGAGGCGGAGGCCAGCGCATCGGCCGAGGCTGACGGCGGGATCGAGTACGGCGAAAGCGGGATCTTTTCCCCGGAGACGGGCAGTCCGGAAGCCGCGTGCGGCACGGCGGAGCCCGACGGTATGGGTCCGACGTTGGTGATGGGAAGCCCTCCGGGGACCCACAAGTATGAAACAGATCTGAAGCTGGACGTGGACCTGTTCAAGACCGACAAGGAAAAAAGCGTTGACCCGGGGACCGGGACCTCCTTCTGGGACGGCAGCGGGACCGCGGGAGAGTCATCCTACGAGGTCAACGTAAAGCTCTCGTTCAAGGGCGCACTGACCTTTCAGTACTATATCAGCTCCTCCTGGAAGTACACCTCCACGGAGCTGAGCAAATCCTTCTCTATAACCGGCTCGGTCAAGGGAAAGATCGAATTCTTGAATATTGAACTGCCGGATATCAGAGTTGCGCTCTTCCCCGGCATCAATGCCGTGGTGACTTCGACATTCGTCGTAAGCTTTGAGGCGAAGTTGAGCTTTACCGTTGCCTGGGAGGAGAAGAGCGGCTTTGAGTATGACAGCAGCCGACCCAAGGGCAGCGAGTGGAAGGAGATCTCCAGCGAGACCGGTTTGGAGCCGAAGACCACCGTGAAGCTGGAAGGTACGCTCTCGTTCAGCTTCAAGATAGAGGTCGGGATCGAGGTCTTGAATGAAAAGGTGGGCTTCATCTCCCTGAATATCGAACCGGGGGTCAGGGTGACGGGCTCAATGAGTTCGACGGATGATCTCGGCGAAACGGATCCGACAGCAGAGTCCATCCACGACTGCGATCTCTGCACAACAGGAGAGATCTATTTCTTTATCAACGCCTCGGTGGAGCTGAAGATCCTGAAGGATATCCTGAAGGACAAGGCGACGTTGACCTGGGAGATCTGTAACTACACCCACAAGATCTGCGATTTCTACGCCTCGCTATCGGGCGGGGATCTTGCCTTCGGTCTGGGGCTCTGCCCGAACCGACGCTACCGGCTGACGCTGACCACCCTGAGCCATATGGACGTGGCGACTAAGACGGTGGCGATCGGCAATTTAGTGCAGATCGTCCATAATGTCTCCTATAACTATGACTTGACGCCCTTCCTGCTGAAGGATATGGCGGTCAGCATCACGTCCACGGATGGGAAATATGTGCAGGACGCGGAGTTGATCACCGGGGAGGACGGGAGCATCTCCGTCTTCCTGCCCAGCGGGGAATACCGGATCAAGGCCTACGGCGGCGGCTGGTTCGGGGAGAAGATCTATAAGATCGACGACAAAGCCCGGGAATACTATATGGTCCTTGAGGAAGCGGAGAAGAAGGAAGGCGATGTTACCGACAAAGACGGCGCCGTGATCCACTGGGATTACTACAACGACGGGATCCTGATCCTCTCAGGCAGCGGGGAGATCCCGGACTATACGGATCAGAGTGCCCCGCCCTGGCAGACCTATGCCACGGGGTACGAAGAGGTCCAGCCTGTCCATACGATCATCATCCGCAACGGCATCACCCGTGTGGGCAACTGGGCCTTTGAAGGATACAACACCTTGACGGACCTGCAGATCGGCGCCACGGTGACGGAGATCGGCGAAGACGCTTTTCGCGGCGCCATAAATGTGGAGCGGGTCTCCATCCCCCGCTCGGTGACGAGCATCCGGGAAAACGCCTTCAAGAACTGGAACAAGCTGAAGGAGGTCGTCTACGACGGGAACAAACAGACCTGGCGGACGCTGCGGGAGCATATCGAGAGCGGGAACGAGCCCCTGCTGAACGCGAAGCTGATCTTCAACGCCTCCATCATAGACAGCGGCCAGTGCGGAGACAATCTGTTCTGGACCCTCAGCAGCGCTGGCACCCTGACTATCACGGGCAGTGGCTCCATGTGGGACTTGGCCGATGAGACCGAGCAGTGGTGGGCCAACGACCGGGAGGACATCGAGGACCTGGTCCTGGAGACCGGGATCACCCGCCTGAGCGCATGGGCCTTCTATGGCTGCGGCCAGCTCACGGAGGTCACGATCCCTGATACGGTGACGGAGATCGGAGCCCACGCATTTGAAGCCTGTGAAAAGCTGGTCACCGTCTGGCTGCCCGGCAGAATCGGGACGATCCCGGACTATGCCTTCAAGAACTGCAAGAATCTGTTGGAGATCAAGATCCCCTTCTCTGTCACAAGGATCGGATACGGGGCCTTCTCAGGCTGCACCAAGATGCAGAACACCGGTAAGAAGAGCAAGAGCGTCCGCTATCTGGGCATGGAGACAGAGTGGGACGAGGTGGATGTCGCCGGGAACAATACTCCTCTGCTGGAGGCCATCGTCACCTACAGCGACAATACCATCGATCTGGGCAGCTGCGGTCCGGAACTGACGGCAGAGATGTGCGGCTTTGACGACTTCTGGATCCTGATCGTGAAAGGAGACGGCCAGATCACCGACGGTGCGATCACCGAGACCCCATGGAAAGATCAAGTGAAGGAATTCTCCTCGGATTTCGCGCATTGGTCTGTAAAAGGGACAGATCTGATCACCGAACTGCGCCTGTCGGAAGGCGTGACGAAGATCCCGGGATCCGCGTTTTCCGACTGCAAAAAGCTGACTTACGTTACCATCCCGGAAACAGTGACCGACGTGGGGAAATGCGCTTTCGCAAACTGCACCTCACTGACGGAGATGAGCTTCCCGAACAGCGTAGAGAGCTTTGGCCAGGGAGCACTCTTCGGTTGCTCGAGCCTGACGAGCCTGTCGGTACCTTTTGTGGGGAGCAGCCGGACACAAACGACGTCGCCAGACAACTCGAGTGCGTTTGCCGGCCTGGTCGGTTTCTTCCGATACCGCGACCAGTATGGAGATTGGCACAACCAGACGCCGCCCACTTCTTTAAAGACGGTACATGTGACGGACGCGACGCAGATCCCGGATCTGGTGTTCAATACCACTTCCGCTCGGTATCTGACCACGATAACGCTGAACGATGAGATCGCCAGCATCGGGAGCGAGGCCTTCTCCGGCCAAATCGAGCTGGAGACCTTGCATATCCCGAGTGATCTGACAAGCCTTGGGAGCAAAGCTTTTTACGGCTGCAGCATGTTGAGGGAGATCAAACTGCCGGAGGGAGTGACGACGATCTCTGCCTCTACCTTCTATGGCTGCAGCGGCTTGACCAAGATCAGGATCCTAGGCATGGTGACCAGCATTGGTAAAAATGCCTTCTACTCCTGCAGCGGCCTGACGGAACTCTTCTTCTGCGGGACCATGGCCCAGTGGCAGGCCATCTCCATTTCCAGCGGCAACAATGTCCTTACGAGCATCACGATCCACTGCAGTGACGGGGATCTGGCGCTGGCGCCCGAGGAGGAGCTGGAGGACCTGGAGGAGCCGGAGGACGGAGAGATCGAGCTCGTCGACGATCCCGATCCGACGGACGGACCGGAGCCCACAGTGGAGCCCGAGCCAGTCGACGAGCCGGCCCCTGTGGAAGAGCCCGAGCCGATCGACGAGCCCGAGCCCGGTCCCGTTGACCAGCCGGAGCCCGAGCCGGGGAATGTCAGCGGCTATATCAGTCTGGCCTCCTTCAGCGGAACGGAAAGCCCGGCCACCGAGACCGTCTTCACCGCCTCCTTCGGTGGCCTGATGCCCGGGGAGGAGTACCTGATCCTGGCGGTCCGCAGCTCGGACGAGCTGGTGCTGCTGGACAACGACAACATCCTCTTCGTGGGGCAGAAGACCGCCGGCGAGGACGGGACCCTGACGATCCGTTACGTCAAGAAGAGCAGCGATGCGGCGGTGCTGCGCTGCTACGGCATGTCGGACAAGTGCTTCACCGACAGCGACAAGCTGGCCGCGGTGTTCTCCCTGGGTACAAACGGCAGCGCCGCCTACACCCTGGCGGTCACCTACGACTGCACGGAGCTGGAGGAGAACAAGGACTTCCTTGTGAGCTTCGCGTCTCTGGAGGACGATGTGGTGGAGATCACCGTGAAGGGGATCTGCGACTACTCCGGTATGGCGACGATCCTGGCAAAAGTCTCCTGCACGGAGGAGGACAGCATCGACGGCTACGCGGTGATCCACAAGGCCCACGACTGGGCCGAATGGGGCGTGACCGTGCCCGCCGGCTGCGAAGAGCCCGGAGAAGAGGGTCGGGTCTGCGCCGGCTGCGGCAAGACAGAGACCCGGGAGCTGGAGCCCGTCGGCCACGATTGGGGCGAGCCCGCCTGGATCTGGGCGGAGGACTACGGCAGCGCTCAGGCGGTCTTCACCTGCAGCCACGAC
Organism: Oscillospiraceae bacterium; assembly: GCA_017550765.1. Next base: position 64 of record JAFZOC010000296.1, on the reverse strand, counting down.
GAGAGCCATGTGACGTCGTTGCAGGCCGAAGTCATCGCAGAGACCACGGAGCATGGCATCTGCT
>JAFZOC010000295.1 GCA_017550765.1 Oscillospiraceae bacterium | reverse complement strand
TCCTCGTCCTCGTCGTCCTCCTCGTCCTCATCGTCGTCCTCGTCCTCATCCTTGCCGCCGAAGAGGGGAGGCAGGTCGTCGTCCTCGTCCGGATCCGGCAGACGGGAGCCGCGGCTCTCGCCGGAGGCCGCGCGGGACATCTCGTCCATCAGCATCTCCAGGCGGCGGTCCATGATGCGGGAGAAAGCGGGCTCGATGTCGCGCAGCTCAGACATGTACTTGTCGAAGTCCTCGTCGGCGGACATGCCCTCCACGTGGGTGATGATGCGGGAGATGACCTCTTCGGTCTCGGGCAGGTCGCACTTGCGCATGTCGCGCAGGAGCTCCAGAGCGTGGTCCTTGTTGAGCATTGTGATATCCTCCTTCAAATTCGATCTTTTGCGTCTCTCGATGCGACCTTATTACACCACATCTGTGCGGACATCGAAAGGGCCGGGCGAGACAAAACGCTCAGCGATCGCGGACAAAAAGACCGAAGGCGTCCAATTCGTCGGAAAAACTGCGGAAGAGCTCCGTATCGCGCAGCTGCCGGAGCCGCTCCGGGTCCGCCCCCCGGAGCCAGCTCTCCCGGGGCAGCAGGTTCAGCAGCAGCTGCAGCTGGCAGAGGCCCACGGCCTCCCGCTGGGGGCCGTTGGCCGGGGAGGAGAGGTCCGTGGCGCAGTAACTGCCCAGGAGGATGTCCAGCACGCCCGAGAGCATGAGGGCGGCATCCTCAGGTTCCGCGGCCAGGGACAGGCGCGCGATCGTCCGCTCCGTCACCGCGCGGAAGAGGTCCGCCCGGGAGAGCCGGTCGTCCTTCAGGCCCCGGAGGGCCTGGTTGGCCTCGCCGATCAGGGCGTTGCAGTAGATCACGGCCAGCTCCCCGTCCCGCAGCGCGCCGATCGGGGCCAGGAACTGCTCCAGCTCGGCCAGGGCCTCCCGGCGGCCGGAGATGTTCTGCAGCCGCTGGCGCACCACATAGCGGGCGGCCATGTGGCACAGGAAGATCGGGGAGAGGAAGCGGAAGCGCCCGTCCTCGTCCGCCACCAGCAGGCCCGGCTGGGTGGTGAAGAACATGCGCATCTTCTCATAGATCCGGGCGGCGGGCTTCTGGGCCCCGGCCCGGGCCAGAAAAGGCGAGCCCGTGAGCTGGGAGAGGCGCAGCAGCATCTCCAGCGAGGAGAGGGCCTCCGCCGAGGCCGGCGCCTCCTGGGAGGCCAGGGGGCCGGCGCCCAGGAGCTCGTCCAGGGCGTTGAGCTGCTCCAGCCGGGGCAGCAGGACCTCTTTCAGCAGCTCCTCCGGGAAGCCGCGGCCCCGGTCGGCGTCCTCGGACAGCACCCGGAAGGCCAGCTCCTCGAAGGCCTGCAGGAGCTTCGCGGCGTTGAACTCATGCTCGCTCAGGGCGGTGAAGACGCCGTTGCCCATGCTGTTGTCGTCGTCGAACATCTTCTGCACGATCAGAGAGCCGATCGGCTCCAGCATCTCGCCGATCTTCTTGGGGGCCACGGCGGAGGTGTAGATCAGATAGGCCGTCAGCAGGTAGGGGTTGGCGGCGAAGCCCCGGGCGAAGCGGTCCACCGCCAGCAGGGCGATCCGCGCCTGGAGGTCTGCCAGCTCGTCCTCGGTCAGGGAGGCCTCGCCCTGCCAGAAGCGCTCGTCGGACTTGATGCACCACTTGCCGATCATCTCCCGCTGCTGCTCGGGCCCGAAGCCCACGCGCCAGGTGCTGTGGAGGATGCGGGCGTTGTCCAGCACCGCCAGATGGATCGGGCGGCTGGTGATCAGCACGGGGCAGTCCCGGTAGCGCTGGCGGAAGGCGCGGATGTGCGCCACCAGGCGGCTGCGGTCGAAGGCCTCGTCCAGGGCGTCGATCAGCAGGAGGACCTTGCCCTGCTCGGCCAGGGCGCTCAGCAGGGCCACGGCCTCCGCCGGCACGCCCGCCAGGTCCAGACCGTCGGGCACGTCCTCCAGATCCTGCTCCCGGACCATGGCGGAGGCCCAGCCGATCCGGAAGAGGAGATCCGCGTCCGGGCCGCCCGTGGAGCGGTCCGTCTGGCGCCCGAAGCTCAGGCCCCGGACGTACACGGGCAGCTTTTCCCGGTCCTCCGGGGAGAAGAGCCGCTCCCGCAGGGCGCGGAAGATCTCCCGCTCCCGCTCGGCGATCAGGGGGGCGTCGCCCTCGCGGTCCCGGGCCCGGTCGCAGATCAGGGCCAGGATCGAGGCCCGCAGGAAGCTGGTCTTGCCCATGCCGGTGGCGTCGCAGATCAGGCGGCAGCGGTCCTGGGCCAGCTCCAGAGTCGGACAGGCGGGCGCGGGGCCGGCGCCGTCCCGGGTGAACTGCTGCAGGGTGAAGACCTTGGCGGCGCGGAGCATCTGGTCGCCGCCCCGGCGCTCCCACAGGTGGTGCTTGGCCCAGAGGGCGTCCAGATAGCCCGACAGATACTGCTCCTCCGCCTGCTGCCGGAAGGGGAAGGGGGCGACGCCCCGCTCCTTCAGCCAGGCGGCGTAGCCGGCGCGGATCTCCGGCAGCTGCCCCTCCCGGCAGCAGCCGGCGGCCAGCAGCGTGAAGGTGGTCACGGAGAAGAAGGCGGGCAGCTGGGCTGCCTGCCCGAGCTGCTCCCGGTCGGGCAGGAGCAGCTCCCGCCCGAAGAGCTGCAGCAGCTCCTCCCGGGCCTCGGCCCCGGCGGAGAGGCTCTGGAGCCGGGCGGCCAGGATCGCGAAGATCCCGATCCGCACCTGGGTCAGGCCCAGGGAGGCCTCGTCGATCAGACGGGTGAAGCGCTTGCGGTCGGAGGCCTGCATCGTGCGGTCACTGGGTGCGTAGTTCTCCCAGTTGAAACGCTCCTGGCCGGAGACGGACTCCGGGAGATAGCGGGCCGCCAGGATGTAGTCGCCCAGCTCCCCGTGCCCTCTGTCCAGATGCCGGGGCGAGAAGGTCCGGGCAGCCGAGCTGAACTCGGCGTACATGAGGCCGCTCAGACCGGCGCGCGCCTCGGAGCCCGCGGGGGCGTCCAGGGCGGCCAGCAGCGCCTCCCGCTCCTCGCGGCTCATGGGCGCGTGGCGGTAGAGGATCCGAAAGAAGGCCAGCAAAAGTTCGATCCCGGTCATGAGATCCCTCCTAACCCGAACAGATCGGGCGAAAGTCGATGATAGAGGCGGAACGGACAGGCGGGAGACTGCGATACCTGTCGAGGGGGAGCCGGCGCCCCGGGACGCTCAGTGGCGGCCGCGGGAGGCGCCGCGCTTGCCGGACCCGGCGGCC
>JAFZOC010000294.1 GCA_017550765.1 Oscillospiraceae bacterium | reverse complement strand
CTCTCTGATGGCGGGCACTGTCCACGCCGAGCGGGTGGAGCACCTCTCCGGCGGCGTGAAGGACCTCTTCGGCTCGATCTTTTTCCTCTCCGTGGGCATGCTGATCGACCCGGCCATGATCGTCCGCTACATCGTGCCGATCCTCATCCTCACCGCCGTGACCATCGCCGGCAAGCTCCTGATCTCCTCCCTGGGGGTGCTCCTGTCCGGACAGAGCCTGCACAAGGCCATCCGCTGCGGCTGCTCGCTGGCACAGATCGGCGAATTCGCCTTCATCATCGCGTCCCTGGGCATGAGCCTGGGCGTGATCGCCGACTATATCTATCCGATCGTCGTGGCGGTCTCGGTGCTGACGACCCTGACCACGCCCTTCTTCATCAAGAGTTCGGAGCAGATCTACCGCGGGGTGGACAGGCTCCTGCCGAAGAGGCTCAGCGAGAAGCTGGACCGCTACACGGAGGAGGACGCCGCCGGACGGGAACAGGACAGCGACTGGGGCCGGTTCCTGCGGCGCTATGTGCTGGTGACGGCGATCTACGGCGTCCTCATGATGGGCGTGACGCTGCTGGGCCAGTTCGTGCTCTACCCCTTCCTGGAGAAGACGCCCCTGGACCAGCGTCTGGTACGGCTGGCCTGCGTGGCCTTCTGCGTGGTGGGCATCGCGCTCTTCGTGCGGCCCATGCTGGACCTGCGCTCCACGGAGTACACCACGCTCTGGGTCAAGGACAGGCACTACCGCCTGCCGCTGATCAGTCTGACGGCGCTGCGCTATCTGCTGATCGTGCTGATCGCCTTCTTCCCGCTGCAGACCCTGCTGGGCGTCAGCGGCGTATGGCTGCTGCCGCTGATCGCCGCGGCGGTCTTCCTCATCTCCCGCAGCGGTTGGCTCGCCTCGGCCTACATCACCGCGGAGGCCCGCTTCATGGCCAACTTCAACGAGCGCCAGCTCCAGCGAGACCAGACCGACGCCGAGTGGCTGGATGAGAAGCTCTTCGTGGACGAGTTGGACTGCACCGGAGAGATCCCCGGCAAGACCCTCCGGCAGCTGGACTGGGGCCAGCGCTTCCGGGTGAACGCGATCCGCGTCCTCCGGGGCAAGAAGCACCTGAACATGCCCACGGGCAACGTGGAGCTGAAGGAGGGCGACAAGATCCTGCTGATCGGACGGCGGGAGGATCTGAGGGCCCTGCGTCTCAGTCTGGGACTCTCCGACGAGAGCGGAGCGCCTACTCTGCGCGCCTTCACCGAGAGCCAGGAGGGCGACGCCGCCCATCTCTACGCCACGGTCATCCCGGTGGCCCAGGCTCCCGAGATCCAGGGAAAGAGCATCCGCAGCAGCGGCCTGCGGGAGAAGTACGACTGTATGATCCTGGGCCTGCAGCGGGACAAGCTGCCCATCCTGCAGCCGGATGTGAACATGACCATCCAGCCCGACGACCTCATCTGGGTCCTGGGCACAAGGAAGATGGCGGCCAAGCTCCTGGCCGGCGGCTTCAGCGAAGAGTAGTGATCCATACGGGGCTGAAAACAGCTCCCGCAGCCCATACCGGGCCGCGGGAGCTGCCTCTTTATTCGAGCCGGAACGTTGAATGCAAGATGCGATCAGCCGACGCCGCCGTCCATGAAGGTGTAGTGGCTCGGGAAGTCCTCGTAGGTCAGGATCTTCCCGGTCTCGCGGATCTCCAGGCTTTTGGCGACCTTGATCAGCTGGTCCATGCCGATCTCGCCGCAGACACGGACGACCCAGCCCTCTTCTGCGTTGGACAGCAGGAGGATGTCCTGCTCCAGGGTCCGTTCGGGGACATTATACTCGGGCACGGCGTCCAAGTGCTGGGTGCAGTGGAAGCGCATCACGTCTACGCCCAGCCCGTCCCAGTGCTCCTCGATGATATCTTCCGGCGTATAATAGAGCAGCAGCAGCGCGCCTCCGTCGTTGAACATGGACATGGAGTAGCTCTCGATCAGCAGGGGCTGGACCATGCCGCTGTAGGCCTGGACGGCAGTGTCCCTGGGACCGCCGTTGTCGCAGAGCCGCTCTGCGGTCAGACGGTCGTGCCAGGCGTCGGACTGGATAGGAGCCATCTCCTCCGGCAGCCAGCCGGTGCGGAACTCGATCTGCTTGCTCTCCGCCGTATCGGGGAAGGTCACAACCAGCTTGGCGTCGTGCCATTCGAGGTAACCGTCGGGAGAGTCGTCCCAATGGATGCAGAAAGTCTCCTCGGGCTCCGGGATCCGATGGGACATGGAGGAGAAAGCGGCGTATGCGGTGACGCTCAGGGCCAGGAGCAGCGCCGCGGCCAGAGCCAGCGTGAGGATGCGTTTTTTCATGTTCTTGTTCCTTCCCGGAGAGCGCGCTGCTCTCTCGGGCGCATAGTGCATCGCCTCGGCGATGTAGGCGTCGTCCAGCTCGCTGAGAGCCTGGAAGACCTTTAGCCGATCCATGACAGCAAGCCCTCCTTTTCCAAGTGTTTTCGCAGTTTTTCACGGAGACGGAACAGACGCAGGGAGACGCGGCCTTCCCGCAGACCGGTGACGGCGGCGATGTCCTTCACGGGATCTGCGAACCAGTAGCGGCGGACGAAGAGATAGCGGTCCTGATAGGGGAGCGCTGCGAGGAAACGGCCGATCGCCTCGCTCAGCTCCCTGGCCTCCAGCTCCGCTTCCACGTCCATGCCGGAGGGGATAGAGCTCTCCAGTTCGTCCAGCACCAGGTCGAAGCTGTCGTTGCGCTTGGCCGCGGTCCTGCGACGCAGACGGGACACGGCCAGGTTCCGGGCGATCCGGCAGACATAGGCCGCCAGAGGGCTCGGCCGGTGGGGCGGGATGCTGTTCCAGACGCCCAGATAGGCGTCGTTCGCGCATTCCTCCGCGTCCTGCCGGTCCTGCAGGATGTTCGCCGCCGTCTTTCTCACGGCGCCGCCGTACTTCTTGTCCAGCTCTGCGATGGCCTGTTCCGAGCGCTCGAAGAACAGGTCGATGATCGCGCAGTCTTCCAATCGCGTCACGTCCTTTCCGTCTCACCCTCTCTATCGCGATCGGCGGGCGGATATTTCATATGCACGGTATTTTTTCTCTTCCAGTATAACACGGCCGCGCAAGAGGGCGGTCCGGCGGGGCGCCCGTCCGGAAGAGGATGCCGCAACTGCCATCCGGCGGCATATCCTCTCTTGCGGAAAAGAGAGCGGCGTGGTAGGATAGCGGCAGAACATGTTACGATCGCAGCGAGGTGATGCGTGTGGATCTGAGCCAACTGAACAGAGCCCAGCGGGAAGCCGTCACCACGACGGAGGGCTTCGTGCGCGTGATCGCAGGGGCCGGCTCCGGCAAGACCCGGGCCCTGAGCCATCGCTTCGCCTATCTGGTGGAGGAGATGGGGATCCTGCCGGGGAACATCCTCTGCGTGACCTTCACCAACAAAGCCGCCAACGAGATGCGCCAGCGCATCCACAACTTGACCGGGGACAACGATACCGGCTACATCAACACCTTCCACGGCTTCTGCGTCACGGTCCTGCAGGAGGACAGCTACGCCGTGGGCTACCCGCGCAGCTTCCTGGTGCTGGACAACTCCGATATCGACGCCATGCTCCAGATCATTTACGACGAGAGAGGCCTCACCCTGCGCGACAAGACCTTCGCCAAGGCCCGGGATATGATAGAGATCCAGAAGGGCGTCAAGCGCCCGGACTACTATCTGGACCTGATCGGGATGAGCCTGCAGGAACTGCGGGAGAAGTATGAACGGGCCACCTCCGTGGACGATATCATCTTCTACGGCTATCTCTATCAGGAGAAGAAGTGCTTCGGCCTGGACTACAACGACCTCATCTTCGTGACCCTGTATATCTTCGAGCAGAACGAGCAGATCCGTCTCAAGTGGCAGCAGCGGCTGGAATACATCATGATCGACGAGTTCCAGGACATCGACCCGCCCCAGTACCGGCTGATGAAGGCCCTGTGCGGCTATCACGGGAACTTGTTCATCGTGGGCGACCCGGACCAGACGATCTACAGCTGGCGGGGAGCGGACGTGCGCTATCTGCTGGGCTTCGACAGAGCCTTTCCCGGTACGAAGACCATCATGATGATGCAGAACTACCGCTCCACCCCCCAGATCCTGGCGGCGGCCAACTCGCTCATCGCGAAGAACAGGGACCGCATCAAGAAAGACCTGATCCCCACCCTGCCCGACGGGCCCAAGCCCCTCTGTCACCACGCGCCCAACGCCGAACTGGAGGCCGAGCAGATCGCCTTCCAGATGCACGAACTGCATGACAAGGGCGTCGCCTATCGGGACATGACGATCCTCTACCGGGCGCACTACCTGACCAACAAAATCGAAGAGGTGCTGCGCCGGCGGGAGATCCCCTATTCGATCTACAGCGGCGTGCCCTTCTTCGACCGCAAGGAGGTCAAGGACGCCCTGAGCTATCTGCGCATGGTGGCCTATCAGGACGACCTCTCCTTCGCGCGGATCTGCAACGTGCCGCGGCGGGAGCTGGGCAAGCGCCGGATGCAGGTCCTGCGCGAGTATGCCGCCGCGCATAACTGCTCGCTCTACGAGGCGCTGCGCGCGAACGTGGAGGAGGAGCTCTTCAGGAGCACCAAGGCGGAGCAGTTCATCCGCCTGATCGAGCGCTTCGCCACGGACTATGCCCATCGCCCGATCTCGGAGCTGCTCTCGGACCTGCTGGACAAGAGCGGCTATGAGCGGATGCTCCGCACCGAGGGCAGCCAGGAGCGGCTGGACGAGCTGGCGGAACTGAAACAGTCGGTCTACGAGTATGAGACCGGCTGCGGGGAAGAGGCCACGCTGGAGCACTATCTCAGCCATGTGGCGCTCTTCACCAACGCGGACGCCGCCGAGCAGGGCGACAAGGTCAAGCTCATGACCGTCCACGCCGCCAAGGGCCTGGAGTTCCCCTATGTGTTCCTCTGCGGGATGAACGAGGGGATCTTCCCCTCGGGCCGGACCGATACGCTCCCGGGCATGGAGGAGGAGCGGCGACTGGCTTTCGTGGCGGTCACCCGGGCGGAGAAGGGGCTCTATCTCTCCGAGGCCGAGGGCCGCAATTTGGACGCATCGCCCCGCTATCCCTCCCGCTTCCTGCTGGATATCGACCAGGAGCTCCTGGACTTCACCGCGCCGCCCAAGGAGGGACTGATCCGGGACGCCCGGGACTACATCGCCGCCAGCGAACGCTGTCTTCCTTCGGAAAAGCCGGCGCCGGCTCTCCGCATCGGCGCGCGGGCGCGCCATGAGATCCTGGGGCCGGGTACGGTGCTGGACGTGGACATGGAGAAGCTCGCCTACGTCATCCGCTTCGATGCGGTGGCGACGCCACGGAAGATCTCCTTCCGCGTCAAGCTCGAGCCGCTGGACTGAGGCCGTCAGGCGGCTCGCCCCTCCCGGTCGGCCGCTGGTCCGAGACGTGCGCCGATACAGCTTCTGAGCCCGGGGGATCCGGGCAGTTCCCACATACGAAAAGACATTCGGAGGGCTCAAGATGAAAGAACGCAAGGAGAAAAAGAAGACCCCCGCCTGGAAGATCGTCCTGCGGATACTGGCGGGACTGCTGGGCGCGGTCGTGCTGTTCCTGCTGGTGATGTTCACGATCCCCCTCACCGAGACAGGCGACAGGACGCCGGTGGAGGGCAGTGCGGACTGGATGGCGAGACTGGACGATGAGACTTCTCTGGCTGCCGTCGTGCTCCCGGGGACCCACGACAGCGCGACGCGATATGTCCAGCTGGGCTATTTCTCCAAGTGCCAGGCCTTTGGTATCGGAGACCAGCTCAGGGCGGGCTACCGCTATCTGGACATCCGTCTGGCGGTGGCAGGGGAGAAGAGGCAGCTGATGCACGGCTTCACCAAGTGCCGCGTCGGCGCGATGCCCTGGACGGACACGCTCACGCTGGATGCGGTCCTGGCTGACTGCTATCGTTTCCTGGCGGAGCACCCCACGGAGACGGTGCTCTTCGCGGTCAAGCAGGAGCGCGGCGCGGAGAGCGTCGCGCAGTTCCAGGCCGTCCTGGACGGCTATGTGCAGCTCGAGCCGGACCGCTGGCTGCTGACCGACGAGATCCCCACGCTGGGGGAGGCCCGCGGCAAGCTGGTGCTGCTCCGCCGCTACGACGACGAGGCGGGGCTCGGTGTGCGGGCGGGGATCCCGCTCATCTGGGAGGATCAGAGAGGCTTCGAGGATGCGAGCCTGGATATCGCAGAGGAGCCCAACGGCAGTTATACGCTCCGCGTCCAGGACCGCTTTGAGTACGAGACCGAAGAAAAATGGGCCGCTTTCATCGCCGGCATGGAAAAAGCGCCCGTCGGAGAGGGGGACGTGGCGATCCATTTCCTCTCCACCAAAGGCCACGCTACGTTCGGCCATCCCTTCCGCTATGCGAAAGAGCTGGACGCGCGACTGACGGGGCGGGACGCGCTCGCCGGCTGGATCGTGGTGGACTTCGCTTCCGCACCGCTGGCGGAGCATATCTACAGCCGCAACTTCGACTGAGATCACGCCGCCATATCGCCATATGTCGGTCGCACGGCACAGCCTGCGGATGTAGAAAAAGAGCGCCTATGCTCTCGGAACGTCGCATGCTGTCGGATCATGGCTAAAATTTCTGGCCGCAGCATCGCCTGGAGCGGTTGAGATCTTCGCGCAGATGTGCTAAAATGCAAGCATGTCGGCAGGCTAAAGGAACAGGAAAAGGACGATCGCGATGAAGAGCACAAAGGACAAGCAGATCCCCACGAAACGGATGCGCCTGGAGCACTGGCAGGTGATCACGGTGCTGTTGCTGATCTATGACGCGGTCGTCGTGAACGCAGCTTACCTTTTTGCCCTATGGCTCCGTTTTGATTGCCACTTCTCGTCGATCCGTTCGATCTATCTGCAGGCATGGCTCCATTTCGTGCCGATCTATACGCTCTTCTGCCTGATCGTTTTCTGGGTGGCCAAGCTCTACCAGAGCATCTGGCGCTTTGCCAGCTTCAACGAACTGGAGCGCATCCTGGTGGCCAGCGCGATCACAGGGACCTTCCATGTGGTGGCGATCTCCCTGCTCTTCCAGCGCATGCCGATATCCTACTACGTCATGGGCATCGTGATGCAGGTCGTGCTGATCACGGGCATCCGCTTTGCCTATCGCTTCGTTCTGCTGGTGCGGAACTGGAAGAAGAAACAGGGCCAGCCTTACCACAGGGTCATGTTGATCGGGGCGGGCTCCGCGGGGCAGCTGATCCTTCGTGATCTGATGAAATCCAACGAGAGCCGGGACAAGGTCTGCTGCATCATCGACGACAACCCCAACAAGTGGGACCGCTTCGTGGAAGGAGTCCCCGTGGTGGGAGGGCGTGAGGTGATCCTGCTCAACTGCGAGAAGTATAAGATCGACCGGATCTATCTGGCGATCCCCTCCGCTTCGGCGGAAGCCAAGCGGGACATCCTGGATATCTGCAAAGAGACCGGCTGCGAGCTGAAAACTCTGCCGGGCATCTATCAGCTGGTGGAAGGCAGCGTCACGGTCGGCGCCATGAAAGATGTGGCGATCGAGGACCTGCTGGGACGGGAGCCCATCCACGCTGACATGACCGATGTGTTCAACTTCCTTGCGGGGAAGACGATCCTGGTCACCGGCGGAGGCGGTTCCATCGGCAGCGAGCTCTGCCGCCAGATCGCATCCCACGATCCCAAGCGGCTGATCATTTTGGATATCTATGAGAACAACGCTTACGACATCCAGCTGGAACTCAGAGACAAGTACCCCGACCTGGATCTGGTCACGCTGATCGGCTCGGTCCGGGACAGCCGGAGACTGGATCAGATCTTTTCCGAGTATCGGCCGGATGTGGTCTATCACGCAGCGGCCCACAAACACGTCCCCTTGATGGAGGACAGCCCCTGCGAGGCCATCAAGAACAACGTCATCGGTACATACAAGACAGCTTACGCCGCCATGGTATACGGCTGCAAGCGCTTTGTGCTGATCAGCACCGACAAGGCCGTCAACCCCACCAACATCATGGGCGCGTCCAAGCGCCTGTGCGAGATGGTCATCCAGGCCTTTGACCACAAGGTCTGTCAGGGACGGCCCTACGATATGCCCAGCCTCTTCACTCACAACGGGGAGCCGACGGACCGGATGGACATGATGGGCGCCGCCCATACGGTCCGGACGGAGTTCGTGGCGGTCCGTTTCGGCAATGTCCTGGGGAGCAACGGCTCCGTGGTGCCCATCTTCAAGCGGCAGATCGCCAATGGCGGTCCGGTGACCGTGACCCATCCGGACATCATCCGCTATTTCATGACCGTCCGGGAGGCAGTCAGCCTGGTGCTCCTGGCAGGGACCTATGCCAAAGGCGGCGAGATCTTCGTCCTGGATATGGGCAACCCCGTCAAGATCGACACCCTTGCCCGCAATCTGATCCGCCTCTCCGGATTCAAGCCTGATGTGGACATCAAGATCGAATATACCGGTCTGCGCCCCGGCGAGAAGCTGTATGAGGAGAAACTCATGGCGGAGGAGGGCATGCGCAAGACGCCCAACGACCTGATCCACATCGGCAGCCCCATCCCATTTGATACGGACACCTTCCTGCGCCAGCTGGGCCCGCTGATGGACATCGCTTACGACAACCGAGAGCGGGAGATCCGCGGACATGTCGCCGAGATCGTCTCGACTTACCATCCGGCCGGCGAACACGGGAACGACAGGAAGGATGAAGTCTACGAGCAGCTGACCATGGACATCGAGCCCACACAGGTATCGATCTGACCGTCCGAAAAGAGCATGGACCGCGAAGACGGTACGGTCATTCGCAGAGAGACATATCGGAACGCTTTGACACCTTGAAAGGGGGCCGTTCGGCCCCCTTTCAGACTGTAGACATAGTCGATCCTGCATCGTTTCGACAAGCATG
>JAFZOC010000293.1 GCA_017550765.1 Oscillospiraceae bacterium | reverse complement strand
GTGGGATCGAGATCCGTCCTCCCGCGGGGGGGAGAGGAGCTGGAGGATCGAAGAATTCTCGGAGGGAGAGCCATGGACGTTACAGCCTTCGTTTCCTATCGCGACCGCCTGGTCGGAGCCTGTTCGCGCGCCATCGTCGGAAAGAAGCGGGAGATCGCTCTGATCGCCGTGTGTTATCTCTGCGGCGGGCATATCCTCCTGGAGGATGTGCCGGGGACCGGCAAGACCATGCTGTTCCGCGCCTTCGCCAGGGCCTGCGGCGGGAGCTTCAAACGGATCCAGTTCACGCCGGACGTGATGCCCAGCGACGTCACCGGCATCCATTTCTATAACATGAAGACGGGCGAGTTCGAGTTCCGCCCCGGCCCGGTCTTCGCGGACCTGGTGCTCGCCGACGAGATCAACCGCGCGACGCCGCGGACGCAGTCGAGCCTGCTGGAGGCCATGGCGGAACGGCAGGTCTCCGTGGATGGCGAGACACGGCAGCTGAGCGCGACTTTCCTGGTCGCGGCGACGCAGAACCCGATCGAGTCCTACGGCACCTTCCCGCTGCCCGAAGCGCAGATGGACCGCTTCATGATGCGCCTGGAGCTCGGCTATATGCAGCGCCAGGAGGAGATCGGCGTCGCGCTGCGCGGCGACACGGAGGATATCATCGAGCAGATCCGGCCGATGGTCACCGCGGAAGAGACGCTGAGACTGCGCGGGGCGATCGACGGGATCGAGATGAGCGCGCCGGTGATGGGATACCTCATGGACATCATCGAGAGGACGCGGAACGACGCGCAGGTCAACATCGGCGCTTCGCCGCGCGGCACGATCGCGCTCACGAAGGCGGCCCGCGTCTATGCGGCCTTCCAGGGCCGGACCTACGTCACGCCGGACGACGTCAAGACCCTTGCGCCCTATGTGCTGGCGCACCGCCTGTATTACCGGACCGCTGTCGACAGCGAGAGGGCCGGCGCTCTCTTTGCGGGGATGCTGGAAGAGATCCCCGTGCCGACGGAAGTCTGATCCGCCCATCGCGCCACATGCTGACTTTCTTCGTCATCGTCGTTCTGGTCGCGCTGGGGCTCCAGTGGCTCTCGCTGCGCAGAGCCGCCGACCACCAGAACATACGCTATAGCTGCCGACCCTCGGTCCGCGCCTGCGAGCCGGGGGAAGAGTTCCTTGTGCTCAGCGACGTGGCCAACCATGGCCTGCGCCCCTCCCCCGCCATCCGCATCGAGGAGCATTTCCCCAGAGAGCTGGATGTGCGGGAGGCGGAGCGCTTCAACGTCAAGTGGCTGACCAAGGAACACCGCGTCTACTACAGCACGGTCCTGCTGCGCGGGCATCAGCAGGTCAAGCGCAGTCTCCGCGCGTCGATCGCGCGACGGGGGGAATACTGCTTCTCCTACGCCGACTTTTTTGCGGGGGACGTCCTGGGCTTCCACGAATACGCCTATCGCATGGAGAACGACAGCAGGATCGTCATCTATCCGGCGAGGCTGGAAAGAGCGGCGCTGCCGGAGACCTTTTCCGACGCGCTGGACGACCTGGCGCGGAAGAAACGGCTGCTGGAGGACCCGATCTCCGTCTGCGGGTATCGCGGATATACCGGCACGGAACCGATGCGGCAGATCAGCTGGAAGCAGAGCGCCGCGCACAGCGAGCTGATCGTCAAGCAGTACGATCCGGTCTGGCAGCGCGCGGTGCTGATCGCGCTGGATACGGATATCCACGGGGACTTCGACGCGTATCTCGAACAGCTGGAGCTGTGCTTCTCCCTGGCCCGGACCGTATGCGAGGACCTGGAGCAGCGGGACATCGGCTATCAGCTGGTGACGAACGCGCCGCTCCGGGAGGAGCTGTCCGGCTTCTCCAGCAGCGGGGGGATGGGCGGATCCTTCCGAAAGATCCTCTATGCGCTCGGCTCTGCGAAAGGGGGCAGCATCGCTCCCGTCGAAGAGCTGATCCACGCCGTCTGCTCCGGCGACCAGCGCTGCGAAACGATCGTTTTCCTGTCGACGCACTGCGATCGGCGCGTGGAACGCGCGCTGGACCGGGCGCAGGAGCTCAGGGGCGGGCGGATCGTCCCCCTGTTCGTCGACCGGCTGGGGCTGGACGGCTCCGGCCCGTCGAAGGGAGAGGAGGCGAGAGCATGAACCGCTTCTTCCGGACGGCATTTTCCACGACCCTCGTCTATCTCTGCCTGACCCTGTTCGGCGTCCTGATCGCCAGGGCCAGGATGCCGTTCCTGGCGTTCTTCTGCCTGTATCTGGGGTTGCTGCTCTCCCTGCTGCCTGGCGTATCCGGACGGCTGGCCGGGAAAGAGCGGCTGTGCATGGCGATCGGCGCCGTGACGGCGATGCTGGGCTTCCTGCCGCTCGCGCTCTGGCACAGCCCGACGCTCTACTGGCTGATCCACCTTCTGGGGATCGGCGCGGCGGCGGTGTTCCGTTCGAGCCTGCGGCACAGGACGACCCACAGTGACTTTATGGCGAAGTACGAGTTCACGGCGGTCGCGCTCCTGATCCTGATCGGCTTCGTCTGTCTTGCGACGCTGACCGGCATCTATCGGGACGGAGAGAGCTCCGCGCGGGGCGAGGCCGTGAGCCTGGCCGTGAGCGGCATCGTGCCCTACGCGGTCGTGCTGCTCGGGTCCGGCGTCATGCTCCTGCGCGGTCTTCGCGCGCAACCGGGCATGGTCGACGAGCAGGCCTTCCGTCGCCGCCAGCTGCGGGACGCGCTGATCTTTGCCGCCGTCGTCGCGCTGGTCTTCGCGGCGGACCCCTTCGTCTATCTGGCGAAAGCCTCCTCCTTCCTGCTCGACGACGTGCTGCGGCCGCTGGCCCGCGCTCTCGGGCGGCTGCTCCTTGCCCTCCTGCGTTCGACGCCCCTTCCGGATCGGCGGGCGGAGGAGACGCTGCCTCCCATGGAGACGGTGGACCCGCAGCAGCTGCCGATGCTCGAGCCCGCGGAAGAGGCGGTGGAGCACTACTATTTCGAAGGGGACGACCTGACGCTCACGATCGCCTATATCTTCATCGCGGCAACGGCGCTGGTCCTGCTCTATATCCTTGCGCGGCAGATCCGCAAACTGGTCCTGGAGCTCCGGGGGCACAGCAACGACCGGGGGAGCGGATACCCCAACGAGACGCGCGAAGCGCTCCCGCCGCAGGAAGAGTCGGGCCGCAAGGGAAGACCGAAGCGAAGGAGCGGCGATCCCCGCGAGCGGATACGGTATCTGTACGGCGCTTTCCTGCGCTGTCTGGGCAAACGCCGGGTGCGGGTCGGCAGGACGGACACCTGCGGCGAGATCCGACGCCGCGCGGAGAAACGTTCTGTCGCAGATCCCCCGACCCTCTCCGAGCTCACGCGGATCTATGAGAGCGCCCGCTACCGGATGGAGGAGACGCCGAGCGGGGCCGATGCGCAGGCCATGGAGGAGCTGCTCGACAGGATCAGGAAGAGACCGTGACGGGGGTTCTCCCGGCCCCGCGGCGGCGGAGCCTGTCACGCGGGACTGTTCGCCGCGGGGCGGCTGTGCCGGGCCGGGAGGATACAGGAACGAACAGAGACGCAGGAGTATCGACCAATGCATTTTGTGGAAGCCAAGGGGATCCTGAACGGCAGCGGCGGGTCTGCCGGCATGAACATCTATCGGGGCTGCACCCACGGCTGCATCTACTGCGACAGCCGGAGCCGCTGCTATGGGCCCCCGAGCCCCTTTGAGGACGTGGAGGTGAAGCGGAACGCGCCGGAGCTGCTGGCGCAGGCCCTGAGAGCGAAACGGCGCAAGTGCATGATCGGCACGGGCTCCATGTCCGACCCCTACATGCACTGCGAGGAGGAGCTGGGGCTCACCCGGCGCTGCCTGGAGATCGTCCGGGACCAGGGCTTCGGCGCGACGGTCCTGACCAAGTCCGACCGGATCCTGCGGGATCTGGACCTGCTGGAGGAGATCCACCGCACGGCCAAATGCGTGGTGCAGATGACGCTGACCACCTATGACGACGACCTGTGCCGGATCCTGGAGCCCAATGTCTGCACCACCCGCCGCCGGATCGAGGTGCTGGAAGAGCTGCGGGAGCGGGGCATCCCCACCGTGGTGTGGATGACGCCGATCCTGCCCTTCATCAACGACACCGAGGAGAACGTCACAGCGATCCTGGATGCCTGCGCCCGGACCGGCGTCAAGGGCGTGATCGACTTCGGCATGGGCCTGACCCTGCGGGAGGGGGACCGGGAATACTACTACGCGGCGCTGGACAAGCACTTTCCGGGGCTGAAGGCGCGGTACATCCGGCGCTACGGCAACGCCTATGAGCTGCCCAGCCCCCGGGCGAAGGAGCTGCAGGCGCTCTTTCGGAAGATCTGCCGGGAGAACGGCATGCTGTCCACGCCGGAGGCCTGCTTCGCCTATCTGCGCGAGCTGCCGGAGAAGTATCCCCAGATCAGTCTCTTCGGCTGAGAGACAGACGCGTTGTAGAAAACATGTGGGAGACTGGGGACATGATGACGATCACCAGACAGCAGGCACGACAGTTCATCCTGGCGAAGCAGGGCCTGCTCGGGGCGTATCGCTTCGCAGGAAAAGAGGGCGCCTGCGCCTACATCCGGCAGGCGGGCTGCATCCAGTTCGATCCCGTGGACGTCTGCGGAAAGAACGCGGAGCTGACCCTGCAGTCCCGGGTCAAGGGCTTTCAAAAAAGCATGCTGCAGGCGCTCCTGTATGAGGACCGGGCCCTGATCGACTACTCGGACAAGGAGCTCTCCATCTGGCCGACGGAGGACTGGCCCTGCTTTTTCTCCTACCGGACCCGGAGCCGGGAGCAGGGGGCTGCGTTCCCGGGCCTTGCCCAACTGGAGGAGCAGGCCCTGGCATATATCCGGGAAAACGGTCCCGTCTCCAGCGACACGCTGCCGATCGAAGGGGAGATCTTCTGGCACTCCTCTATGCATTGGAGCGGGAACTGGCACAAGAGGTCCCCGGCGGCCCGGTCAGTCCTGGAGCAGCTGTACACCGACGGCGTGCTGGTGATCCACCACAAGAAGGGCAGCCGGAAGGTCTACGATCTGGCGGAGCGGCATCTGCCTGCGGCCCTGCTCCAGGCGGAAGACCCCTTCAGGGACGAGGAAGACTTTCTTGACTGGCGCATCCTGCGGCGGATCGGAGCCGTGGGTCTGCTCTGGGACAGGAACAGCCCGGCCTTCCTGGGGATCGGGCTGAACGCGGAAAAGCGAAAGGCCGCCCTGGCCCGGCTGGAGACAGACGGCCTGATCCTGCCGGTGCAGGTGGAGGGGATCAAAACGCCCTTCTTCTGCTGCGCCAAGGACGAGACGCTGCTGCGGGGCGTTCTGGACGGACAGGAGGAGCGAAAGCCGCGCATGGAGTTCCTGGCGCCCCTGGACCCTTTGCTCTGGGACAAGGCGCTGGTCAAGGCCCTGTGGGGGTTCGACTATGCCTGGGAGATCTATGCCCCGGCGGAGAAGCGCAGATACGGCTACTATGCTCTGCCGATCCTGTACGGCGAGCGCTTTGTGGGGCGGATCGACTGCGCGGCGGAGCGGAAGAGCGGGAGCCTGCGCGTCAAGGGCCTCTGGTGGGAGCCCGGCGTCCGGCAGACGAAAAAGCTGCAGGCTGCCCTGGAGCAGACGCTTCGCCGCTTCAGCCGCTTCAACGACTGCAGGAGCGTGGGATGGGACTGATACGAAGACCTAATAGAGATCAGACGATCTTCGCGGCCGGATCTACGTCATGCTTCGTTGCTTCCCTTGCAAATATATCTCCATTATTCGCTGCGGAAAGCGCCTCGCCTGACATAGATCCATCTCGCGAATTTTTGTCTTCCTCTTATTAGGTCTTCGTATGGACCGGAGCTGCGCCGGAGGGCAAAAGACCTTTACACCCGGCGGCTCTTATACTAGAATATATCATGAATAGGGCGCGCCGGAGGACCGGCGCGTCGAGAACGGAAAGGAGCACACAAGGATGAGCGAAGAAACGGTCAGGATCCAGGACGACCTGTACGAAGCGGTCAACGGGGAATGGCTCAAGACGGCCGTGATCCCGGAGGACCGGCCCACCACGGGCGGTTTCTCCGACCTGGACCAGGATGTGGAAAAGATCATGATGGCGGACTTCAAGGCCTTCGCGGAGGGCAGCAAGACCACTGACATCCCGGAGATGCGCTATGCCATCGCGCTGTACAAGAAGGTGCTGGACACGGAGCGGCGCAACAGAGAGGGGATCGCCCCCGCTCTGCCCCTGCTGGAGGAGCTCCAGGGGATCCGGACCGTGGACGAGCTCAACGCGCGGGCGGCCGAGCTGCTGTTCCGGGGCGTCGATCTGCCGGTGCGGGTAGCGGTGGAAGCCGATATGCAGGACGCGGAGAAGCACTGCTTCATCGTCCTGGGCCCCGAGATCATCCTGCCGGACACCACCTATTACGCGGAGGATAACCCCGCCGGCAAGCAGCTCCTGGCGCTGTACGCGGACATGGCCGCCAAGGTGCTGGCGTACACGCCGCTGTCCGAGGAGGAGCAGAGGCAGTATCTGGCGGATACGCTCACCTTCGACGCGCTGGTGGCGAAGAAGGTCAAGAGCGCGCTGGAGTGGTCGGAATACTACAAGTGCCACGACCCCATGTCTGCGGACGAGGTCGCCGCCTGCGTGGCGCCCTTCGACATCAAGAAGCTGCTGCGGGACCTCTACGGCGAGAAGGTCCCCGAGACCCTGATCGTCTACGACCGCAGAGCGGTCCAGGGGATGAGCAGCTACTTCACCGAGGCCGATCTCCCGCGCTACCTGCACTGGGCGTCGGTGAAGGCCCTGCTGCGGGCCACGGCCTACCTCTCCGAAGAGCTGGCCGCGCTGGGGAAGACCTATATCCGGGCGCTCACCGGCATCGCCGCCGATCCCCCGCTGGAGAAGCAGGCATACCGGATCGCCTCCGACATGTATGCCGAACCCATCGGCGTCTACTACGGCAGGACCTACTTCGGCGAAGAGGCGAAAAAAGACGTGGTGGAGATGGTCAGGAAGATCATCGAGACCTATAAGCTCCGGATGGCGCGGAACAGCTTCCTGGCCCCCGCCACCAGGGAGCAGGCCATCAAGAAGCTCTCCACCATCGAGATCAAGATGGGCTACCCCGACGAGATCAAGGAGATCTGGTCCAAGCTGGTCTTCGATGAGGAGGAGGCCCTGTTGCCGGTCATGATGCGGCTCTATACGATCCGCGTGAAGGACGTCTTCGAGAAGCTCTGGGAGCCTGTGGACCGCACGGAGTGGCTGATGCCCGGCCACATGGTCAACGCCTGCTACAACCCCAGCGCCAATGACATCACCTTCCCCGCCGCGATCCTGCAGAAGCCCTTCTACAGCCTGAGCCAGAGCGCCAGCGAGAACCTGGGCGGCATCGGCGCGGTCATCGGCCACGAGATCTCCCACGCCTTCGACAACAACGGCGCCAAATTCGACGAGCACGGCGATCTGAAGAACTGGTGGACCGAGGAGGACTTCGCGGCCTTCAAAGAACTGACCAAGGACATGATCGAGCAGTTCGACGGCATCGAGTTCCACGGCGGCAAGGTCAGCGGCGAGCTCACGGTCAGCGAGAACATCGCCGACAACGGCGGCATGGGCGTCACCCTGGAGATCGTACACGGGCTCCCCGACGCGGACTTCCAGGCCTACTTCAGGAACTGGGCCCGGGTCTGGTGCATGAAGGCCAAGGAGGAGTACATCCAGCTCCTGCTGGCCAGAGACGTGCATTCGCCGGCGGTCCTGCGGGCCAATATGGCGCCCCGGAACTTCCCCGAGTGGTACGAGGCCTTCGGCGTCACCGAGACCGACCAAATGTACATCGCGCCCGACAAGCGCATCAGCATCTGGTGACAAGCCCCGCCGCGCCCGACGCGAAAGCGTTCGGGCGCGAAGCCCGGAGCCGACCCGGCATACATGAGATCCAGGAGGGATACTATGAGCGCGAAACACGGAAAGCATGACGATCCAACGCATTCCGGGAATAAAACGCCGGGGAGCAGGAAATTCGGATCTCAAAGTGGATGCAAAAGCTGGATCTGGAAAGCCCCTACGACAGCAAGCTCTTCGCGGAGACGATGGCGATCCTGACGGACGAGGAGCTGAGCGAAGAGGAGCGGCTGGATCGCGCGGAAGAGAAGCTGAAAAGTTACTTTGAGTATTCTTTCAGCTTCAAACCGCTGTTCAGCATGGAGCGGGATCACGATCCCTGGCGTACGCGCGGCGCCTCGGAACAGGAGAGCAGAGTGTATGCAAAGCTCGGCGAAATGTCCGAGGGCGACGAGCAGGAGCGGGATGAAGCCTTTGAGCTGCAGGGCGTGCTGGGCAATGAGTGCCTCAGGATCAGCATGAAGGAACGCCTGGGCTATATAGAAGAGAGGATCCGCAAGTTCTATGAAGCCCGGGGCCAGGGAGACGGCTGGGGAGAGGACGCGTGACGAGCGCTTCCCGGCGTTGAACGCGGAGCTTCGGCGCGGAAGGAGGCGGGAAAAGGCGCGTGTTCTGGATCCACGGAGACGATCTGCCGGCGGGCGCGGGCAGCGAGCCCTTTTGCCCCATGCACCTGGCCTATCTCGCCGTCTTTCTGGCGGCCACGGTCTGCTATGCGCTGCGCTACAAGAAGATGGACGGGGACCGCCGGCGCCGCGCCGACCGCGTCCTGAGCGCGGCCGTCCTCTTCTTCTGCCTCTGCGAGTACGGCGTCACCGCCCTCCTGGGGCATTTCAGCCGCTATACCCTGCCGCTCCACGTCTGCACGCTGCTGTTCCTGCTGGCCCCGGTCCACGCCTGGACGGGAGACGCGCGGCCCGGCAGCGCCGCCGCAGGGCTCCACGCTCTCCTCGGCGCGGCGCTCTTCCATCCGGGGCTCCTGGGGACCTGGGCCGCCCTCCTCTTCCCGGACTGGCTGTACGTCCCCTTCTGGAACTACCTGAGCGTCTCCAGCTTCCTGGCCCACGGGCTCCTCTCCGCCTACGGGGCGTCGGTCCTCGTGAGGATCGGGGAGGCGGCGGACCGGAGCGGGGACCTCCGGCGGGACCTACGCGGCTCGCTGCTCTTCATGGCGGTGGGCGCTGCGCTCATGTATCTGTTCGACAGGGCCACCGGTACGAACTACTGGTTCATGGCCGGCCCGGGGAACGGCTCGCCCTTCGCCGGAGCCTACGCCCGCGGCGGCTATGGCGGCTATCTCCTGGCCTACTCCCTCACCGCCGTCGTCGTCACGGCGCTCTGGTACGGGCTGCGCCATCTCCTCGTCGTCCGCAGGGGGAGAGCCTAGCGCGGCAGGAGCCGGGGGCAGCCTGGACACCGAGGCGTCCCCGCCCGCACGACAGCGGAAAACGGAAAGAACGATCAAGGCCCGCAAGGGCCGGACACGATAAAGGAGGAGGAGCCATGGGCGCTTTCGACGGCATCCGCGAGGAACTGGCGGAGGAAGAGCGGAAGAAACAGACGGCGGCGGAAAAGGAGCGGGCGGAGCTGCGCGCGCGTTGCAGGCAGGTCGCCCCGCTGCTGAAAGACTACGCCAAGGCGGCAGGGGAGCTCTCCCGCAGGATGGTCAAGATCCCGCTGCTGCTGGGCGTCGGCCTGTTCGGCGGGCCGAAGACCCGGGAGATCTGGGCCTATCGGATGCTGGTGGGAGAGGGCTACTTCTACAAGGACCTGGAAGGGCGCCTGTACGACGGGGACGTGTGCTCCGTGGCGCATGTGCTGCAGAAGTACGGGGCGTATGTATGCAAGTACCTGTACATCGACCCCCGGGGCCGCTGCTACCTGGAGGTCATCCTGAGCCTGCGCGACAGTTCGCCCCATGTGACGGTGGACATCTCGGACGAACTGGCCGCAGAGCTCCTCATCCGGGAGCTGGGCTATCCCGCGGAAGCCAAGCTGCGCAAGATGCTCAAGGACCACATGGAGCACGTGTGAGAGGGGCGCTGCGCCATAGCCCGGGAACAGAGACAGAGCCGGACGCTGACGATGGAGCAGCGTCCGGCTCTGTCTCTCGATGGGCGGCGATAGAGGCGCTCTCGCAGAGGAGCGAGCCCGACAGCAGCCCCATCGTCCATCACGATGCGTCGACCATCCTGCGGAGGGTCTCGACGGCGGCGTCCAGGGGGCGGTCCCAGCCCTCCCGCAGCTCCGCGACGCTGGGCGGGCAGGGGATGTCCGGCTGGATCCCGCAGCCGATGAAGGGCGTGCCGTCGGCGAGCTCGTAGCCCGCAGAGACGACCTGGCCCCGGCCGCCGTCGGGCAGCCGGAAGAGGTAGGGAGAGCCGGTAGAGCCGAAGCTGGGCTCCCCCATGAGGAGGCCCCGGCGCCCGGAACGGAAAAAGGCGGCGAAGTCCTCGGCGGCGGAGACCGTGTCCCGGGAGACCAGCAGCAGTACCGGGAGCTCCGGCAGGCAGACCGTCCGGGGAGGATCCCAGCTGTCCCGATAATGCTCGAACCGGGTGTGGCGCGCGTATCGCTGCGCCTCGTCGAACTCCTCCCGCGGGAGGATCCCCTCGTCGATCATGCGCTGGGCCCGCTCCCGGCGCATCCCCGCCAACTGGGAGGCGCTGGCCGCATCCACGGCCTTCCGCGCCTGGGTCCATTTCCGGCAGCCGCCGAAGCTGCCCGAGAAGAAGGGGGCGGCATAGCGCGCGCCGCAGAGGGTCATGCCGCCGATGTTCCGCCGGATGTCGAAGAGGACGGCCCTGGGCCGGAGCCTGGCCAGCGCGGCCTGGAAGGCGTCGGCCCGCTCCGGCTGCTGCATGTCGTCCACCCGGGCGCAAAGGATCCCGCCGTCAAAAAGGCGCAGATCCTCGCCCGCCGGCACCCAGGGCAGGCGGCTCTCCGGCTCCGGTGCGGCGAGGAGCGCGCAGGGCTCCTCCCGATACGAGAACGGGACCTCCCCCGCGTCCGTCTGCAGCATGTGATCGCGCCCGGGCAGGAGCAGCGGCATCCAGCGCTCCAGCCGGCCGACGTAGGGACGCCCCGCCGACGTGTACTGCCAGCGGTCCAGGCGGGCTGCCAGCTCCGCCATGGGCACGCCGTCGATCCCCAGGAGCTCCCGCAGCAGCAGGCCCTCTTTCTCCGCCCCTACGAGCAGGGTACGGCTGCCGATCTGCCGGAGCCGGAAGGGGAAGGAGCCCTCGCGCTCCATGAGGGCCTTGGGGAGGACCACGGTGCTGTGCCCGTCGTCCAGCAGCCGCGCGAAGGCCGCCAGCCGCAGCCAGGCCCCCAGCTCGTCCTCCTCTGCCAGCAGCTCCGGCAGGTACGCGCGGTAGGCTTCGTCCCAGTCCGTCTCCAGCCGGTGGAAATAGGGGTAGACCTCCTTTGCCGCCGCCCAGACGGCGGACAGCGCCCAGACGCGTTCGGTCCGATCCATGATATCAGCTCCTTTCCCCCGGAGCATACCACAGCGACCGCGAGATGAGGAGACTTGTTTTTCCCGGCCGTCTGTGCTATACTATACATGCCGAAGGGAACGACGGCAGCCCCCGGGACCGTATGGTCTCCGGGGGCTCATTTTTTCTGTGCGAAGGGGAGCGCGGACGGAAAAGGCGTTTTCCCGGAGGCCGGGCCGCTCGGCCGGGAAGCGCTCCGGGCCCAGGCGGCCGCGGCGAGAGGCCGATCGGAGCCCGGCCGCTCGGCGCGGCCCGGCACGAGATGACAGGAAAAGGCGAAAAGACGGCCCCTTGCACGATCGAGATCGTGCAAGGGGCCGTCGGCATATCCGGATGTTGCGGATCTGGCCGATCAGAAGATGGGGGCCTGGAAGAAGGTGCGGGTGCCGAGATCCAGCGCCAGTTTGGCGTTGCCGTACTTGGTGCCGGTGATGTCATACTTGCCCCAGAGGTCCGCGCGGGAGTAGGAGGCGTTGTGGGCGGTGATGGGCCGGCCGTAGTAGTGGCCGTCCTCCCGGTTCAGGCCGAAGATGGCGGTGACGGGGTTGGTGAAGAGACGGCCGGAGAGATAAGGCACCACGTCGGACACGTCGCCCAGGCGGCGGACGGTGCCCTCACGGCTGCCGACGGACAGCAGCGGGGAGCCGAAGGCCACGGTGTTCAGGACGGTGTACTGGGCCTTGATCGCGCCGTTGGCGGCCACCTGCTGGGCCACCATGCCGCCGAGACTGTGGCCGGCGAGGATCAGGTAGGAGCCCCGGGGGATGTTCTGCTGGATCGTGTTGACGACGTTGTAGTAGTAGGCGTTGTCAAGGTCGAAGCCGGAGAACAGGTCGGTCAGGACCTCGGTGGACTGGTTGAAGACCAGCTCGGTGCCCGAGAGGGTGACGAGATAGACCTGCCGCTGGATGCGGCCCTGGGTCAGCGTGCCGCGGGTGATGCTGATGGGGCCCTTGGTGCCGCCGTTGTAGCCGTCGCGGACGAGGGTGTAGATCTGGGCGGAATTGGTGTAGGTCTGGACATTGGTGTCGGCGAAGGCGGTGATGCTCAGGACGGCGGTGAAGACGATCACCAGCGCCAGGAGCGCCGCCAAGAGGTGGACGCGCTTTTTCATGTGTTCTGGATCCTCCGTTTCCTTTTGTTTTCTCCCGGTGGTCTCTCCCTTCTGACGGGAAAGACCTGCATGTATCATCACTATATCATAGCGTCGCGGAAAAAGAAATAGGAAAAATGAAAAGAAGAGGAACTTTTTCCCCTCCCGACGCCGGCCCGCGGGACGCGCCCCGAATGGCCCTTGCTTTGCCGCGGCGCCTTGGGTATAATGGAGAGGCCCGGACAGGTCGCGTTGAAAAAACAGAGGAAAAGGCGGGAGAAGACATGTGCACGAGCATCGCGGTGAACCGCAGGAAGACGATCGTCGGCTGGAACTTGGACCTGCTGGACATGCAGCACCGGGTCCGGCCCACGGAAGACGGCGTCTATATCGAGGTCCTGGACGCGAAGGAGGGCTGGATGCCCCTCTTCGGCGCCAACGCCCGGGGCGACTTCGTGGGCATGCCCACCTGCTGGCCTGCCGACCGGCGCAGCGACCCCCAGGGGGAGGGCGAGAACGTCATCCTGCTGGACATCGACCTGCTGCTGCAGAAGAAGACCCTGCAGGAGATCCGCGCCATCGCCTTGGAGCGGCCTGTCTTCAGCGTCCCCGGCCTCACCTTCATGTCGGCGCTGTCGGACGCGGCGGGCAACGTCCTGTATATCGTCCCCGGCCAGGGCAGCCTGTATTTCGAGCGGCCGGATCACAGGGTCCTCACGAACTTTTCCCCCTTCAAGCAGGACCGGGAGCGACACCCCTGGATGGGCTGGGACCGCTATCAGACGGCGGAGGCCATGCTGCGGGACGCGGGGGACGGCTTCGACGTGGAAGACTGCTTCGCCGTCCTGCGGGCGGTGTCCCAGACGGTCTGCCCCACGGTGGTGTCCATGGTGTTCGACGTGGGGGCGCGGAAGGTCTATTGGTGCGAGGACCGGCGCTGGGACGCGGTCCGGACAATGGAGCTGCGGCGTGAGGCTGCGGCCCAGCCGGCGGCCACCTGATCCCGTCCCCCGAACAAGATCCTTCATCCTGCTGCGCCGACGCCGCGGGCCTGCGGCGCCCTGCACCGAAAGAAGGAGGCGACGGCTCTTGGATAAACTGTATCTGTCGGTCCCGACCGTGGATGAGCTGGGACCGTACGCGGACATGCTGGCCGACCCGGCCACCATGTCCTACAACGCCGCTTGGTGGCCGCCGGAGGGCTGCATCCCCTTCCCCCGCGGCGACTGGGCGGCCTGGCACGGCCGGTGGGTCGGGCAGGCGCCCGCGCGTTTCTTCGCCTATCTGCGCCAGCGTGGCGACGGGGCCGTGGTGGGCTATGTGGACTACCACCGGGCCCCGGACCGGGACTGCTGCGACATGGGGATCCTGCTCCGGGCTTCGGAGCGGGGGAAGGGCTACGGCCGGGAGGGGCTGCAGCTCCTGCTGGACCGGGCCTTCCGCATCGACGGCGTCCCCCGGCTCCACAACGTCTTCGAGCCGACACGGGCCGCGGCGCTCCACCTGCACAAGGCCCTGGGCTTCCGGGAGACCGGCCGGGAGGAGGGCCTGGTCCATCTGACGCTGGACCGGGAGGACTGGCTCGCCGCCGAGGACGGGGCCGGCTCCCGTGAGGCCGACAGGATCGGCCGCTCTCCGAAAGAACTGTAGAGGGGGGACGCGAGATGGGAGGAACGAAACACGACGGGAAGAAAAAGCCGAAGGACGGGAAGAAAAAGCCCGGGAGAGGGCTCCTTGTCGCTCTGGCGCTGCTGCTGGTCCTGGCGGCGGCCTTCTTCGGCTACACCGCCGTCTACTATCACGCGGACGCGACGGCTCTGGCGGCCCTGGGCTCGGACGCGACGGTGCGGGTGAGCCGGACGGCGTACGGCTGGCTCTTCGACGGGCCCTCGGAGACGGACGCGCTGATCTTCTATCCCGGCGGCAAGGTGGAGGCCACGGCCTACGCCCCGCTGCTGCGGCAGATCGCGGCCGGGGACATGGACGTGTGCCTGGTGGAGATGCCCTTCCGGCTGGCGGTGCTGGCCGGGGACAAGGCGGACGAAGCGCTGGCGGCCCACGACTATGCCAACTGGTACATCGGCGGGCACTCCCTGGGCGGCGCCATGGCGGCCAACTACGCCGCCGCCCACGGCGATGCGCTCCGGGGCTTGGTGCTGCTGGGGGCCTACGCCACCCGCCCCCTGGACGGGGACCTGCAGGCGATCTCGATCTGGGGCTCGGAGGACGGCGTGGTGAACAGGGACCAGCTGGCGGCGGGGCGGCAGTATCTGCCCGCGGACGCCGTGTACTGCGAGATCCCCGGTGGAGACCACGCCCAGTTCGGCAGCTACGGCCCCCAGCGGGGGGACGGGACGCCCCGGATCTCCCCGGAGGAGCAGTGGGCGGAGACGGCGGCCCTCATCCGGGAGCTCCCGGACCGCGCCGCGTGAACGGGACCGAACGCCGGCGCGGCGGGCCTCTGCCCGCAGGTCAAAAAGCCGTTCCCGAGAGCGAAGGGCCGGGGTCGCGACCGCGCCTTTCGCAGGTTTCACAAAATATGCCATTTTGCTTCACAGATCGTTCACGAAGATCAGCACTCTCACCTTGACAGTGCTGATCTTCGTGCTATAATGAGGACCGAACAAAGTAACAGAGATCAAATGACCTCCATCACCTTGCTCAGGTGACAACGACAACGATCAAAGGAGGAATGACGTATGTTGCCGAGTATTTTTGGAGAGAGTTTGTTTGACGACTGGATGGGCTTCCCGTTCCGGAGCTTCGAGGCCGATATGGACCGGAAGCTCTACGGCAAGCACGCCGCCCATGTGATGCGCACCGATCTGAAGGAGCATGAGGACGGCTACGAGCTGTCGGTGGATCTGCCGGGCTTCAAGAAGGAGCAGATCGAGCTGCAGCTGCAGAGCGGCTACCTGACGATCACCGCGTCCAAGGGCGTCGAGAAGGACGACAAGGACAAGAAGGGCAAACTGGTCCACCAGGAGCGCTTCAGCGGCACCATGACCCGGAGCTTCTACATCGGCGAGAACATCCGGGAGGAGGACGTGAAGGCCCGCTTCGAGGACGGCGTGCTGGTCCTGGACTTCCCGAAGGAGAAGCCCATGAGCCTGCCCGAGCGCCGGCACATCCAGATCGAGGGCTGAACAGAGGACAGAGACGAAGAGGGGGAGCGCCGCTCCCCCTCCTTTTTTGCCCGCCGCCGGCCCTCCGCCGCCCGCCGGCCCCCACGTCGCCCGCCG
>JAFZOC010000292.1 GCA_017550765.1 Oscillospiraceae bacterium | reverse complement strand
CCTCCTGCAGCAGCTTCTGGAAGCCGATCCAGAGGATCGAGGAGCGGACGATCAGCAGCACGCCCACGCCCACCAGCGCCAGCAGCGCGCTCACGGCCACCAGATGGGCGAAGTTCTCCCCGGCGCCGAAGAAGAGCATGCTGGAGAACACCGGGATCACCGCCAGGACGCACAGCACGATCCCCACGGTGAGCTGGGTGTTGCGGGTGGGGCGGAACTGCTCCCGCCGCTCCCGGGCCATGCCGTCCACGCCGTAGAGGGTGTCGATGGGCAGCGCGTCCAGATAGGCGAAGCGGCCCATGCGCAGGCGGGTGGTGACGAAGAGGGCCACGGCGGCGCCCACCATGAGCAGCAGCAGGGGCACGCTCAGGCCCGCGGCCTGGCTCGCGCTCAGGCGGATGAGGCCCTGCTCCTGGCCGCCGCAGATCAGGATGGGCCAGATGGGCGACAGGATGCACAGCAGCACCCCCAGGGCGATGTGCCGCGCGCTCTTCTCCTGGGCGCTGAGGAAGGCGTTGGCCTCCTCCATGCCCACGGTGCGGACCGGGAGCGCCCCGGCGTCCTCGGCCACGGGGCTCTCCGCGGGGGCCTCCATCTCGTCTTTCAGCAGGTAGTCGGTGCTGACGCCGAAGAGCTGGGACATGCGCAGGACCCTGCTCATGTCGGGCACGGACTGGGCGCTCTCCCACTTGGAGACCGCCTGCCGGCTCACGTCCAGCTTCTCCGCCAGTTCCTCCTGGGACCAGCCGTTCTTTTTTCTCAGATCTACGATCTTGTCTGCGAGGATCATACCGCTCTCTCCTTTCTGCGTCGCCCCTCTCTCTCATCGGGCATGCCCAGCATACCCGAACAGGCCCTTGCAGGGAAGAAAGGCGGGCTGGAACTTGCGCAACCGGGCGTTGCAACTGCCGGTTTTTCGCTTGCGCGCCGGGCTTTTCCCCATTCAGGGGAGCTTGCGCAGGATGTCCAGGGTATGGTGCGACGCGCCGATCAGGTCCTGCCGCTCGCAGACCGCCCAGTGGTACTCCAGCCACTTGGCGAAGGTCTCCGCGTCCATGGCGTCGATGCGCTGGCGCATGTAGTTCGTCGCCCCGTCGGTAGCCACCAGCTTCAGCCGCTCCACGGGCAGTCCCGCGTCCAGTTCGGCGATGTCCTCCGGCCGGACCATCTCGAAGATGTCCTCGGGCCTGCTGATGCAGTGCCAGTCCCCGGTGAGCATCCCGCCCTCCGTGACCTCCCGCAGATGGTCGAGCCCGAAGACGTACTGGACCACCGTGGGCTCGTTCATGCAGTAGGCCACCATGAGGATCCCGCCGGGCTTCGTCACCCGCACCGCCTCGGACAGGGCCCGGCGCTTGTCCGCCTTGGTGTAGAGGTGATACATGGGCCCCAGCACCAGCGTCAGATCGAAGCTCCCGTCCGCGAAGCGGGACAGGTCCAGGGCGTTGCCCTGCAGGGCCCTGATGTCCTCCGTGCCGTCCAGCTTGCTTTTCAGGATCTCCAGATTGTGCTCCACCAGCTCCACCGCGGTGACCGGCCAGCCCTCCCGGGCCAGGGCCACGCTGTAGCGTCCGGTGCCCGCGCCCACTTCCAGGATCCGCCTGCTCCTGTCGTCTGCCAGGGCCTCGCGGATGTACTTCATCGTGGTGCGGTACTCCACCTGCCCGTGCTGGGAGAGGAGCCGCCCCTCCTCGTCATAGCTGCCGTAGTAGTCTTCCAACCAGCTCATGTCGTCCTCCTTCCCGTCGCGCCTCCGGCGCCCCCTGCTCCTGTCATGGCGAGCCAGCGTCGCAACGCTGGCGTGGCCATCCGTCTCCCCGCGCCCCGTCCCCCCTGTCAGGGTGAGACGAGCAGGCCCGCGCTGCCGCGCCCCCTGCTCCTGTCATGGCGAGAAAAGCGGGCTCGCGCTGCCGGTGGCAGATCGAGCGAGCCCGCTTTTTCCGCAGCCGCGCCGTTGGCGGGCCGTCGTGAAGCAGGCCCGGGAACGGCAAATGCGGCAAGGCGTCCAGCGTCGCAACGCTGGCGTGGCCATCCGCCTCCCCGCCCTCCCTCTTCATTTCTTCATTCCCCCAGGAGGACGGATCCCCACGTCGCTCCTGCGTCGCTCCTCGGGATGACAGGCTCTGGCGAGCCTGTGCGCCCCGCGCCCGCATGAACGCCACCGTCTCCCCGCGCCCCACAGCGCCGCAGGCGCTGTCATGGCGAGCCAGTGCCGCAGCACTGGCGTGGCCATCCGTCTCCCCGTCCCCCCGCACGCAAAAGAGCCAAGGGACGCCTTGCGTCCCTTGGCTCATCATCTCTCCGGTCCTCTCCGGCGGCGCATCCCCCCGCGGCGCTGCCCTCACGCGTCCTTCCGCAGGGCGCGGACAATGCCGTAGACCGCGCCGTAGGCCACCGAAGCGATCGGCCACACGATCCAGCAGCGGTCCCAGGCCTTGGCCAGGAAGCCCCAGGCCAGGAAAGCCGCCAGCACCAGGCCCCAGTAGATGGTGTTGAAGGGGCCGGCCCGCCGGGCGGCCTCTTTGCCGGCGGGGCTGTACTCCCCCTCCTGCAGCAGCTTCTGGAAGCCGATCCAGAGGATCGAGGAGCGG
>JAFZOC010000291.1 GCA_017550765.1 Oscillospiraceae bacterium | reverse complement strand
TCGCGGCCTCCTGCTGGCGCCGGCGCTCCTCTTCCTCGGCGCGCTGGCGTTCCTGCTCGGCGATGAGGGCGTCGAGCCGTTCGGCTGTCTCGATCTCTGCGAGCAAGAGCGCGTGCGCTTCTTCCTCGCGCGCGACGATGTCCGCTTCCAGATCTTGGATCATCCTGGTCGCTTCTTCGATCTCAGCCTCGAGAGCGGCCTGCTCCTCGCGCAGTTCATCCTGCACGCCCTGGAGCTCGGTCTTGGTCTCGATATACTGCGCCTTGACCGCCTCTGTGTTCTCGCGGGCTGTGATATAGTTCTCATACAGGGCTTTGTCGCTCTGCATGATACGCGAAGCGTCGTCGATCGCGGTCAGCAGCTCGTTGAGGTCTCGCGCCCGCAGGACCAGGGCGAGGATGCTGATCTCGCCGTTCTCCTCCATGGCACGCACCCTGGCGCGGTAACGCTCCAGCTGCTGCTCCTCGATGAATCTCGCTTCCTCTACCTTGATCGCTTCCGCGGCGATCATCTGGTCATATACCAAGATCTCGCTCTGGATGCTCTCGATCTCCTGGCGGGTGAGCTCATTTCGCTCGTCCATCGCCAGTTTACGCTCGAGAACGCTGGCTTTCTGCTCTTCCAGTTCGTCGATCTCGGCCTGCTTCTTATCGTGCTCTTCCGCGATCGCCATGCGCTCGGCGCGGAGCTCGTCGATCTCTTCCTGCGTGACAGCCATCGCAGAGGACGGGAGCAACGCGAAAATGAGGATCGTCGCGAGCAGCGACGCGAAGATACGATGGGTCGTTCTCTTTTTCATCGTTTCGACTGCCCTTTCAGCAGTTCCAATAGGTCATCCCAGAGAAGAATTGCTCCGGATCGATGCGGCTGCCATTGAGGAACATCTCAAAGTGGCAGTGGGTCCCTGTCGCACGGCCGGTATGACCAAGATAACCGACCGTCTGCCCTTGCGAGACCGAGTCTCCTACGTTCACGGCCCGGCCGGACATGTGCGCATAGAGCGACATATATCCGTTCCCGTGGTCGATGATCACATAGTTGCCGTAGCCGTCGTTGTAAGTGGAGGTCACGACTGTGCCGCCGTCGGTGGCGATGATGGAGTTGCCGTCATTGTTGAAACCGTCGATATCGATACCGCTATGGTATCGCACCTCGCCTGTGAAGGGGTCGATGCGGTTGCCGAAGCGGCTGGTGATGCGCTTGCTGCAAGGCACGGGCCACACGAAGCTGATCGACGGCGCCGGGGTGGGCGTAGGCGCCGGAGTCGGTGCAGGCGTGGGGACCGGGGTGGGCTCCGGCGTAGGCGCGGGCGTGGGGGCCGGAGTCGGTGCAGGCGTATCGCCTTCGCCACCTTCTCCGCCGGGCTCTCCGCCTTCCCCACCTGGCTCCGTGGTGCCGGGGTCAGGTTCGGCCGGAGGATCTGTAGGCTGAGGGTCGGGCGATTGGGTCGGCTGAGGCTCAGGCTCCTGGGTCGGCTGCGGCTCGGGCTCCTGCGTCGGCTGGGGAGCCTGTGTCGGGACAGGCGTTGGGATCGGGATCGGCGGGAGCTCGCCCTCGCCGTTGTTGTCATAGTTCGCAGCCTGTTCCTCCTGCTGTTTCTGAAGAAGATAGGCGGCGATGATGTCGCTGGCTTCCTGCTCGGCAGCGCGCATAGCCGCTTCCGCCTGCTGGTATTCAACGATCGCGACCTCGATCTCTTCCTCGAGCTTCTCCAGCTGTTCCTCAGCGTCGGTCACCTGGGACTCGATCTCTTCCTTCTCGCCCAGCAGCTTATTCTGTTCGGCAACGCATGCGTCCCGGAGCTCTTCGAATTCGCCCAAGACGCGCTCGCTCTCCTCACGGGCGGCGCGATACTGCCGTTCCAGAGCCTTGTCGCTCTCCATGATATCGCCGATGTCCTCGATCGCAGCGAGGAGCTCGCCCAAGCTGTCCACGCGCGAGAGGATAGCCAGGATATTGAAACCTCCGTCTTCTTCCATAGCGCGAACGCGCATGCGATAACGCTCGAGCTGCTCGGCCTCGACCGTGCGCGCCATCTGCAGCTCGATCGCCTTTTCTGCGATCTTGCGGTCATAGACGTTCAGCTGCTTTTCTACGATAGAGATCGCTTCCTCGGCGGCCTCTTTCTGAACGTCAAGGGCCAGCTTCTGTTCTAGGACACTGCTCTGCTGCTCCTGGAGGCCCTCCACGCGCTCTTTTGCCTCTTCGGCGCGGGCGGTCGCTTCCTCTTTCTGCTTTTCGAGCTCATCCACATCTTCCTGCTCGATGGCATAGGCCCTGACCGGCAGGACCGAGATGACCAGCGATACGATCATGATGATGGCCATGATCAGGGCGAGGATAGAGATAAACCTTTTACGATCCATGATCTGCTCCTTTGCGCAGAGACCTCAAACCTTCAGATAGTTCTTGATGGCGTTCATGCCGCCGAATACGCCGATGATGACGCCGATGCTCAGATAGATGATCAGGAGCGGCATCGCGACGCTCATGAACGGGACGACGTTCAGGATATCGCCTGTCAGGGATTCCACGAGCTTACCTGTGACAAGATCGTAGAGGCCCCACTGGGCCAGGAAGCCCAGACCGCCGCCCAGGATGCCGAGGACCAGGCCCTCGACTACGAAGGGGAGCCGGATGAAGCCGTTGCTGGCGCCGACCATCTTCATGATCGCGATCTCCTCTCGACGTCCGAAAGTCGCGAGCTTGATGGTATTGGACATGATGAACATGGAGACGAAGACCAGGATCACCATCAGGACCATCGCGATCGCGGTGACCACGTTGCGGATCGTCACGAATGCGTTGGCATACTCCTGATGCGCCCTCACCTTTGCGATCCCCTGCACGCTTTCCAGCGCGGTCTTGGTGTTGGCCATATCCTCGATATCGGTCAGGTGGATCACGAAACGATGCCGGAAAACGGTCTCGTCGATGCCCTCCATCAGGGACTTGTCATACTTGCTCATGTAGTTCTCCATCGCCTGCGCGCGGGAGATGAATTCCACAGAGCTGATGTTGTCCAGCGCCAGGATATTGTTGCCGATGCTCTTGGCCTGTTCGACGCCTTCGATCTCGTCATCCACAAAGGCGATGACTTCGTTCTGGTCTTCCAGATCTTTGATCAGGACGTCGATATTGACGGCAAGGAGGGCCACGCTGCCCATGATGATCAGGCAGGCCATGATGATGGTGACTGTCGCGAAAGACATAAGGCCGTGAGTTTTGATGCTGCGGAAGCCCTCACGGATCAGATAACCGCCTCTACTCAATGCCATAGCTGAAATACCCATCCATTCCGTCGCTGATCACGTGGCCCTCGTCGATGGTGATGACGCGCTTGGCGAAAGCGTTGACCAGCTCCTTCTCGTGGGTGACCACGAGCACCGTGGTCCCCATCTCGTTGATCTTTTCGAACAGGAGCATCAGCTCCAGGCTGCGGACCGGGTCCAGGTTCCCGGTGGGCTCGTCGGCCACGATCATCCGCGGGTTGTTCACCAGCGCACGGGCGATGGCGACACGCTGCTGCTCGCCGCCGGACAGTTCGTTGGGCAGACGCTTCTCGCGCCCTTCCAGTCCAACGAGCTCGAGCACATAGGGCACGCGTTTGCGGATCTCCCGGGCGGGAGCGCCGACCACGCGCATTGCGAACGCGACATTGTCATACACGTTCATGTTCTCGATGAGACGGTAATCCTGAAATACGACGCCGAGGGTACGGCGCATCTTGGGCAGTTTGTGGCGACGGATCTTCATCATGTCGAAATCGTTGACGATGACTTTGCCGGAATCAGCCCGGACTTCGCCCGTGATCAGTTTCATCAGGCTCGTCTTGCCGGATCCGGAGGGGCCTACAAGAAAGACGAACTCCCCTTCTTCGACGTTGATGTCCACGCCGTCCAGAGCGACCGTTCCGCTCCCGCCGTAGGTCATCTTGACTTTTTCAAAACGGACCATAGCTATCCTCCAATGCTTCGGGATCTTAGGCAGTCTATCTATGTAAAAGTGCCCGACTCTGCGATCGCTCAGTATTTATACGTGTTCAGCGAGTCGAGGTACATCTTGACCATCATGGCGACCTTGAAAACGATCGCGTGGTCGAACTCACGCAGATCGAGGCCGGTGATCTTTTTGATCTTCTCCAGCCGATACACCAGCGTGTTCCGGTGGACATACAGTTTTCTGGACGTTTCCGACACGTTCAGATTGTTCTCAAAGAAACGGTTGATCGTCTCCAGGGTATCCTCATCCAGCGTTTCGATGGGGTTCTTCTTGAAGACCTCGTTGAGGAACATCTCACAGAGCGTGGTGGGCAGCTGGTAGATGATGCGGCCCAGGCCGAGGTTCTCATAGTGGATGATCGTCT
>JAFZOC010000290.1 GCA_017550765.1 Oscillospiraceae bacterium | reverse complement strand
CGGCCTGTCGGTATGTCGATGTGCGGAGAGCGCGGCGGGACGCGGGCGCTGTGCGGCGCGCGTCAGAGGCCCGGGGCGTTCAGTCCAGCAGGATCTGGCGCATGGTGGCGGCCACGGTCTCCAGCCGGCCGGGATCGAAGGGGCTCTGCAGCCCGGCGTCCTCCACGGTCTCCAGCATGTCGGAGTAGTCCCGGTCCAGCATGTCCAGGAACTTCGCCAGCCCTGCGCCGGTCTCGGCCTCCTCCAGCTGGAAGATCTGCATGGCGATGTCGTGGGACACCGGGTAGGTGATCACATAGAAGGGCTGCTCGAAGAAGTGGGTGATGTCTATCCAGAACATGGCGTAGAGGAACTCGAAGCCCTCTTCGCAGAAGCCGTAGTCCTGGGCCACCTGCAGGAAGGCGCTGTTGATGAGCTCCGTGTCCAGCTCGTCCGGATCCGCCGCGTAGACGATATGCTCGAACTCGGCGAAAGCGCCCTGCTGCACATACATGGAGAGGATGTCCAGCATCTTCGTCTGATACAGGTCGTCCAGCTCCTTGGCGCTCAGCGCGTCGTCCAGGCGGGCCAGCATCAGCAGCTCCATGGACTGGGAGAAGCACTCGGCCAGGTCGATGGTCTCGGAGGCGTCGAAGTTCAGATAGCCGTCCAGATAGTGGCCGAACTCATGGGAGAAGGTGGTGATGTCGTCCAGGGTGCCGGTGGCGTCCATGAAGAGGAAGGGCACCTCGTAGGCGTCCAGATAGGTCTGGAAGGACATGTTCGACTTCAGCGGGCTGTAGCTGATGTCGCAGAGGCGGTACTGGACCATGAACTCGTAGGTGTCCTCCACGTCTTTGCCCATGCCGTTGAGACCGCTGCGCAGGACCTGCTCCAGCCGGGCGGCGTCGATCGCGCCGGCGTCCACGGACCACAGGAGACCGCTGGCCGCGACCTCCTTGTACAGGGGCACGATGTGGTCCCGGATCCCCTGGAGATACACGGCGGCCTCTTCCGGCGTGTAGTCGCGCTCGAAGCTGTGGTCGAAAGCCATGGCCTCGTAGCTGTCATAGCCGGCATGGGCGGCCTGCTCCTGGCGGACGCGGATCAGATCCGCGTAGATCTGGCCCAGGGGCTCGTTGTAGGCGTTGTAGTAGCGGATCAGCAGGTCCAGGTAGGCATAGCCCGTGAACTCCTCCAGAGAGGTGGCATAGTCCACCTCCGTGCCGTCGGCCAGCGTGACGGTGGGGGCGGCGACCATGTCGCGGTACTGGGCCACCAGGTCGCTCTCCTTTTGCAGCAGGGCCACCATCTCGTCGTCGTAGAAGGTGTTGGAGTCGTCGGCGTATTCCTCGGCGAAGCCGGGCCAGAAGTACTTCTCTTCCAGTTCCTGGGCCATGTCGGACATGCCGCAGCGGAAGTACAGCTTCTCGATCAGCTGGCTCATGTCGGCGCTGGTCTCGTCCAGCCAGGCGTACTCCTCGGCGTAGTAGGTGTCGGTGGTGTCCTGGCAGGAGCGGATGAAGGCGATGGAATACATGGTGTAGAAGATGCTGTACTCGTCGTCGCAGGCGTCCAGCAGGGGCTCGATGACCTCGTAGGGCTCGCCGGCGTCCAGAGCCTCGCCCACGGCGTCGATCGCCGCGCGCAGGCCGTCCAGACTGGGCCGCTCATAGGGCATCTCGTCGAAGGGGACCACGTCCCAGAGGCCCTCGCGGGCGGAACTGGGATCCACCTGGGCCAGCGGCTCCGATGTGGGCTCCGGCTCAGGCTCGGCCGTGGGCTCGGGCTCGGGCTCCGGCGTGGGCTCGTCTGCGGGCGCGTCCGTGGCGACGGGCTCGGCCGTGGGCGTGGGCGCGTCGGGGACCGTGGGGGGCGGGAGCTTCTTCCCGCAGCCGCAGAGCAGACAGAGACACAGGGACAGGATCAGCAGCAGAGAGAGCGTTCTTTTCATCAGGGCACCTCCGGTCTGTGTTTGGATGATGGGACAGGGGTTTTTTTCAGTATAGCACGATCCGCCGCAGAAGAAAAGGGGGGTCGCCCGGAGAATGCGGCCCAACATGTCGCCCGGAGGATGCGGCCCAACAGTCGCGGGGCGCAGGGCGCACAGACCGAAGGTCTTTCATCCCGAGGCCAGTGCGCACACTGGCCGTGGGGATCCGTCCTCTCCTGGAAATGAAGGATGAAAAATGGGGAGGGGAGGCAAGGGGACGGATGGCCGCGCCAGTGTTGCGACACGGACGCGCCATGACATGCCAGTGGGATCCAGGCTGCGCCGATCGGACGCAGAGCGAGGGCGCGGGGGCCCCCTTCCGCGTCGCTGCGCTCGGCACCTCCCCCGGCGGGGGAGGCAAGGGCCGCGGAGGACGTCGGCCCCTACGGGGGGCTGTGTAGGTTTTTTGTCAAGTTTCCGGGGAAGAGCCCCTTGAAAGAAGACGGGATCTGCGGTATGATAACAAAGTAACACATGTGGCGCGCGGCAGAGGACGCGCGCCCGGGCCCTCCGCGGATGGGGGGCCGATCAAGGAGAAGAGGGGGTGTGCTGATGTCGATGGAAGCGATCGTGAGCGTGACGACAGCGGAGCAGGCAGCCAAGAACGCCGTCGCCGCCGCCCAGGTCCAGGCCAAACAGCTGCTGGCCGACGCGGAGGCGGCGGGGAAGGTCGCCCTGGAGGCGGCCCGCGCCAAGGCTGACAGCGAGCTGGAACTGCTGCGCCGGCGGGCTGGCGAGAAGAGCCGGGCGGACACCGCGGCTCTGACCGGCCGGCTGGAGAAAGACCGGACCGAGCTCCGCCTGAGAGCGGGCGCAAGGCTGGCCGACGCGGCGGCGCTCATTGTGGAAAGGATAGTGAACGACTGACATGGCCATTTTACAGATGGAACGGCTGCGGCTGGTGCTGCTGCGTTCCCAGAAAAAGGAGCTCCTGCGCCAGCTGACGAAGCTGGGCTGCGTCCAGGTCTCCCAGGTGAGCGAAGAGCTCCGGGAGCAGGAGGCGGCCGGTCTGCTGGACCGCGAGAGCAGCGACCTGACGAGCCTGAAGAGCCGCCAGGCCACCTTGGACCGGGCCGTGGAGCTGATCGGGACCTATGCGCCGGAGAAGACGCCGCTGCTCAGGGCCAAGCCCGAGCTGGAGCGGGACGTGCTGCTGGACGAGGAGGGGCTGGAAGAGGCCCGGGCCCTGGCGGAGCAGATCTGCGCCCGGGAGGACCGCATCCGCAGGATCTCCGCTGAGGAGAGCCGCCAGCGCAGCGTCATCGAGAGCCTGCAGCCCTGGGAGGGGCTGGACCTCCCCCTGGAGACCGAGGGCACCGAGCGCAGCGCCCTGCTGCTGGGCTCCATGAGCGCCAGGATCCCCTTTGAGGAGGCGGAGGCGGTCCTCGCCGAGGCCGCCGATGAGGCGGAGCTCTTCCCCGTGAGCCAGGACAAGGCCCAGCGCTATCTGGTGCTGCTCTGCGCCAGGGAACAGCTCTCCGCCGCCCAGGAGGCCCTGCGGGAGCTGGGCTTCACCGCGGCGAACCTCAGCGGGATCGAAGGCACGGCCAAGGAGGGCGTCGCCGCCGCGCAGAAGGCGCTGGAAGAGCTGGCCGCGGAGAAGAAAGAGCTCGCCGAGGCCATCGCCGCCCAGGCGCCCCACCGCAGGGAGCTGGAGCTGGCCTCCGACCGGCTCGGGTCCCGGATCGCCATGGCCGAGGCGGAGGAACGCCTGGTCGGCACGGGCAGCGCCCTGGTGCTGGAGGGCTGGGTCCCCACGGAGCGGAAGGCGGAGCTGGAGGCTCTGCTGGAGGGCTACGACTGCGCCTGGGAGACGAGAGATCCCGAAGCGGACGAGTACCCGGAGGTGCCCGTCAAACTCAAGAACAACGTGTTCTCCAACGCGCTGAACATGGTCACCGACATGTACAGCCTCCCGGCTTACGGCACGGTGGACCCCAACCCCGTCATGGCCCCTTTCTTCATCCTGTTCTACGGGCTGATGATGGCGGACATGGGCTACGGCATCATCATGATGATCGCGGCGCTGGTGATCATGAAGAAGATGAAGCCCCGGGGCGGCACCCTGGCCTTCAGCCAGCTGATGCTCTACGGCGGCATCTCCACCTTCCTCATGGGCGCCCTCACCGGCGGCTTCTTCGGCAACGCCCCGGAGATCGTCGCCGGCATGTTCGGCTCCACCTGGAAGGGCCTGCCGGCGCTGTTCAGCCCGGTGAACGACAGCACCATGGTGCTCTACGGGGCCATGGCCCTGGGCGTGCTGCACCTGAACACCGGCATGGTGGTCTCCTTCCTGGAGAAGAAAAAGGCCGGGAACGTCCTGGACGGCGTCTTCGAGGAGGGCCCCCTGTGGGTCATCCTGCTGGGCGGCGTGCTGCTGGCTCTGGACCTGCTGGGTCTGGTGAAGACCCCGGCGGTGAGTGTCGCGGGCTGGGAAAAGCCGGTCCTGTTCTTCGTGGGCCTGGGCATCCTGGTCCTGGGCGGCGTGATGCTGCTCTACGGCGCGGGACGCCATGCCAAGGGCTTCGGGAAAGTCACAGCCGCCTTCGGGGCCATCTACAGTACCCTCACCGGCTGGTTCGGCGACATCCTGAGCTATTCCCGTATCATGGCGCTGATGCTGGCCGGCGGCGTGGTCGCCCAGGTCTTCAACACCATCGCGGCCATGCCCTCCAAGAACGGGGTGACGGTGGTCTCCGGCATCGCCTTCCTGCTGATCTTCCTGGTGGGCCACGCCCTGAACTTCGGCCTGAACCTCCTGGGCTGCTTCGTGCACGACCTGCGTCTGCAGTGCCTGGAGTTCTTCGGCAAGTTCTATCAGGACGGCGGCAAGCCCTTCGGCCCGCTGGAGATCCGCAGCAAATACGCCCTGCCGAGGGAAGAGTAGTCCCTCGCTTCGGCTCTTTGGGGCGGGGAGCCGCCCCGCCCGCCTGACGGCGGGAGCCCCCCTCGTGGGGGGCCTGTGAAGTAGTTTGGTATCATAAACATATTTAGGAGGAGAACGATCATGGAATTCCTGAACACCATCGGCGGTTACGCACTTGGCCTGCTGGGCGCGGGCCTGGCGGCATTCCTGGCGGGCATCGGCTCGGCCAAGGGCACCGGCATCGCGGGCGAAGCGGGCGCGGGCCTGGTCTCCGAAGATCCCAGCAAGTTCGGCAAAGCGATGATCCTGCAGGTCATCCCCGGCACCCAGGGCCTCTACGGCTTCGTCATCTGGTTCCTGGCCTACAGCAAGCTGGCCGCTGTGGGCGCCGACGGCGTCTCCGTCGCCCAGGGCCTGCAGGTCCTGGCGGCCTGCCTGCCCATCGCGTTCGGCGGTCTGCTCTCCGGTATCGCCCAGGGCAAGGTCGCTGCCGCTTCCGTCAACATCCTGGCCAAGAAGCCCGACGACTGGTCCAAGGGCATGATCCTCTGCATCACCGTCGAGTTCTACGCCATCCTGTCCCTGCTGGCCTCCTTCATGATGCTCGGCGCCGTCAGCCTCGGCTGATCGGTCAGATAGGAGCATCTTATGAAAGGCACGGAAAAACTGATCGCGCATATCAAGGCTGACGCTGACGCGCAGGTCGAGGCGATCCTCGCGCAGGCCGAGCAGCGGGCCGCCGCCATCCGCGGCGACTTCGACAAGCAGGCCGAAGGCGTCTATGCCGAGAGGATCCGCGCCGGCGTGAAGAGCATCCAGGCGGAAGTGGACGGCGCGGAGCGCATCGCCCGCATGGAGGGCCGCAAGAGCCTGCTGGCTGAGAAGCAGGCCCTGGTGGCCGACAGCTTCCGGCGGGCGCAGGAGCAGATCCTGGCTCTGCCGCAGGAGCAGTATGTGGCCTTCCTGGCCAAGCTCGCCGCCAGAGCCTCCGTCACCGGGGACGAGGAGATCGTCCTCAACGCCCGGGACCGGGAGCGCATCGGCGCAGATCTGGTCCAGGCCGCCAACGCCCTCCTGGGCGAGAAGGGCCGCCTCACGCTCTCGGCGCAGACGGGGGACTTCGCCGGCGGTCTGATCCTCCGCCGCGGCAGCATCGAGGCCAACTGCACCGTGGAGCTGCTGGTAGAGATGAGCCAGAGCGAGCTGTCCGCCCAGGTCGCCCAGCTCCTGTTCCGTTGATCGTCGGATCGGAGGGACAGTTCGGTGAAAAAACGAGAAGCCTACCTGAGCCTGTCCGCCATGCTGCGCGCCCGGGAGCCCCGGCTCCTGAACGCTGACAGGGCCGCCAGGATGCTGGACGCGCCCTCCTATGAGGAGGCGGCCAAGCTCCTGACCGACTGCGGCTATGAGGACCTGTCTCAGGCCAAGGCGAAAGAGATCGAGGCCGCGCTCACGGCCCACCGGGAGCAGATCCTGGCGGAGCTGGAGCGGCTCTGCCCCGAGCGGGCCATCGTGGATCTCTTCCGCATCAAATATGATACCCACAACGCCAAGGTCCTGCTGAAGGCTGAGGCCACGGGCACGGACGGCACGCCGCTCTTCAGCCGCAGCGGGCGCATCCCGCCGGAGGAGCTGCTCGACGCCTATCGGGAGGAACGCTGGAGCGAGCTGCCCGGCGTCCTGGCCAAAGCCCTGCAGGAGGGCAAGGCGATCCTGGCCCGCACCGCGGACCCCCAGCTCTCGGACTTCGTGCTGGACAAGGCCATGTTCCGGGAGATGCTGGACCTGGCCCGGACCGTGGGCAGCCCCTTCATCACGGGCTATGTCCGCCTGCTCATCGACAGCGCGGACCTGAAGGCCCTGGTGCGCACGGCGCGGATGCGCAAGGACGCCGCGTTCCTGCGCGACGCTCTCATAGACGGCGGCAACGTGGACCCGGACCGGCTGGCCAAGGCCGCCGACGGGGAGAGCCTCGCGGCCCTCTTCGCCCACAGCCCCCTGGAGAAGGCCGCCGCCCTGGGCGCGGAGCTGCTGCACGGCGGCAGCATGACCGCCTTCGAGCGCGCCTGCGACGACGCGGTCAACGACTATGTGCGTTCGTCCAAGCTGATCGGCTACGGCCCCGAGGCCGTGGCGGCCTACCTGGCCGCCGTGGAGGGCGAGATCGGCGCGGTGCGCATGATCCTCACGGGCAGGCTCGCCGGCGTGGCGCCGGAGACCATCCGGGAAAGGCTGCGTGATCTGTATGCTTAAAATAGGAGTGATCGGCGCACGGGAGACCGTCATGGGCTTCAAGGCCCTGGGACTGGACACCTTCCCGGTCGCCTCCGCGGAGGAGGCCGTCAAGGTCCTCCGCAGCATCACACGCGAGCGGGACGACTACGCCATCCTCTACATCGAGGAGGACCTGGCCGCCCAGATGGAGCATGAGATCGACAAGTTCAAGGACAGCCCCACGCCGGCGATCATCCTGATCCCCGGGCGGGAGGGCTCCCTGGGCCTGGGGCTCAACGCCCTGCGCTCCGCCGTGGAGCGCGCCGTCGGCACCAATATCCTGGGAGACTGAGACGGATCCGGGATCCGGGATGAGGGACACGGCCCCGACGCAAGTTCCTCAGCTCCTTCTCCTTGCCTTTATTTCACAAAAAAGGAAGGTATTTCAATGAGTGGGATCATCACCAAAGTATCCGGCCCGCTGGTCGTGGCCGAGGGCCTGGCGGACGCCAAC
The DNA here is from genome assembly GCA_017550765.1 of Oscillospiraceae bacterium. The sequence continues at coordinate 1,593 of JAFZOC010000290.1, read as the reverse complement.
GTCTCCGACGTGGTGCGCGTGGGCTCGCAGCGCCTGATCGGCGAGATCCTGAATATGACCGGCGACCGCGCCTCCATCCAGGTCTATGAGGAGACCTCCGGCCTGGGGCCCGGCGCCGCGGTCGAGACCACCGGCATGCCCCTGTCCGTGGAGCTGGGGCCCGGCATGCTGGACAACATCTATGACGGCATCCAGCGCCCCCTGCCCGTGATGCGTGCCGTCAGCGGCGACTGCATCACCCGCGGCATCGACGTGCCCTCCCTGGACCGGGAGAAGAAGTGGGAGTTCGTCCCCGTGGCGAAGCCGGGCGACGTGCTCGCCGCCGGCGACGTGCTTGGCACCGTACAGGAGACCAGCGCCATCCTCCACAAGATCATGGTGCCCTACGGCGTCAAGGGCGAGGTCCTCTCCGTCGAGAGCGGCAAGCACAGCGTGGCCGATATCATCGCCACGATCCGGGACGAGAAGGGCAAGGTCCACGAGCTGCCCATGTTCCAGCGCTGGCCCGTGCGTATCGCCCGTCCCTATCAGCGCAAGTATGTGCCCAGCCGCCCCATGAACAGCGGCCAGCGCATCATCGACACCCTGTTCCCCATCGCCAAGGGCGGCACCGCCGCCGTCCCCGGCCCCTTCGGCTCGGGCAAGACCGTGGTGCAGCACCAGCTGGCCAAGTGGTCCGACGTGGACATCGTCATCTACATCGGCTGCGGCGAGCGCGGCAACGAGATGACCGACGTGCTGATGGAGTTCCCGGAGCTGCGCGACCCGCGCAACGGCGAGCCTCTGATGAAGCGCACCGTGCTCATCGCCAACACCTCCGACATGCCGGTGGCGGCCCGCGAGGCCTCCATCTACACCGGCATCACCATCGCCGAGTACTTCCGCGACATGGGCTACGACGTGGCCGTCCTGGCCGACTCCACCTCCCGCTGGGCCGAGGCTCTGCGTGAGATGTCCGGCCGTCTGGAAGAGATGCCCGGCGAAGAAGGCTATCCCGCGTACCTCGCCTCGCGTCTGGCGCAGTTCTACGAGCGCGCCGGCGTGGTCGAGTGCCTCGGCAGCGACGATCGCCGCGGCTCCGTCACCGCGATCGGCGCCGTCTCGCCTCCGGGCGGCGATATCTCCGAGCCCGTGTCCCAGGCCACGATGCGTATCGTCAAGGTCTTCTGGGCGCTGGACTCCAGCCTTGCCTATGCCCGCCACTTCCCGGCCATCAACTGGCTGACCTCCTACTCCCTGTATCTGGACACGCTCGCGCCCTGGTACACCGAGCAGTTCGGCGAGGCCTACATGCAGAACCGCACCAAGGCCATGCACATCCTGCAGGAGGAGAGCGAGCTGCAGGAGATCGTCCGTCTGGTCGGACAGGACGCCCTCTCTCCCGCGGACCGTCTCACCATGGAGACCGCCAAGAGCATCCGCGAGGACTTCCTGCAGCAGAACGCCTTTGTGGATGAGGACGCCTATTCCTCCTACGCCAAGCAGTTCGCGCTGATGGATCTGGTGCTCCGTTATGACACGCTCTGCCGCGACGCACTCGCGAAGGGGGCTGACATGAACGCGCTCTTCGCCATCGACTCGCGCGAGCGTCTT
>JAFZOC010000289.1 GCA_017550765.1 Oscillospiraceae bacterium | reverse complement strand
CCTCTGTTGTAAGTCGTTCATATCTCAGCTCCAGTTTTTGATCTGGCAGACGACGGTCACGGTGCCGTCGGAGATCAGCTCGGCGCGGCAGGGGACGCCGTCCCTGCCAAAATGGACGCGGACCGTGGTGCTGTCGTCCAGCTGCAGTTCCACGGCGTCCATCCCGTCCTCGGTCCAGAAAGCGTCGGCGTGCCCCTGCGTCAGGGCGGTGACGACCGCGGGGAGGGCGGACATGGGAGAGAGCCCAAAGCCGTCCAGGTCGCCGGTATCCAGCACCGCGCCGTCGTATTCCAGCTTGGTGCCGTCCGCGTCTATGCGGGCGCTGACGCCGGAGATGCTGCCGGGAGCCAGCACGGTGATCCGCTGCGTCCCGTCCGAGAGCTCGTAACGGAGCGTGAAGGCCGCGTCGCGGTCCGGATAGCTGGCGGTCAGGTCTGCGGTGAAACTGAGCGCATCGCGCTGCGCGAGCTCTTCGGAGAAGGCGAGGAAACGCTGCTGCGCGGCGTTGCCGCAGGCAGTGAGCAGGAGACAGGCCAGCAGGGAGACGGCGAGAACGAGCTTTTTCATGGGGGGACCTCCGATCATGAAGTGTCCTCACATGGTATGCGCCCGATCCCCGTGCTATGATCGCCGCAGAGCATCTCGCAGGGTCGCCCCGTTCGGCATAGAGATGCATAAAGTTATTATAAACGCTCATGCTTTCCCCGTCAAATCCTTCTTGGACAAAAAACCAAATACCTACTTGAAAAAAGGTGCGAACTGTGATACCCTATGCCTGCTGTGAACGGGAAAATAGCATCTGGACGGGCGTACAGAGAATGAGGGTCGGCGGCTGTGAGCCCTCTGCGTCGGGGATGCTTGGTTCGCCCGGGAGCTCCGGTCGATCCCGGCGTGTGGTGCGCGTTAGAGCACCGAGAGTGCGGCTCCTGGCGAGCCGAATTTGGGTGGTACCGCGGGAGCGTTCGCTTTCGTCCCAGCATGGGACGGAGGCGTTTTTGTTTTTGCGCGCCCACGGTCGCGGCGCAAACGCGAGACGCGATGCGCCGGCTCCCCTCTGGCGGGGAGCCGATGAGAAAAGGATATCCCTCAGTCTCGCTGGCGCGGGACAGCTCCCCTTTATGGGGAGCCTATCAGGAAAGGAGATCGGATATGAGAGAACTGATGCAGAAGCTTCGGGAGGCGGCCATGAAGGCCATCTTCGAGGCGGAAGATGTGGACCGCCTGGAGGAACTGCGGATCCGCTATCTGGGCAAGAAGGGCGAGCTCACCGCGATCTTGCGGCAGATGGGCAAGCTCTCCGCGGAGGAGCGTCCCGTGATGGGACAGCTGGCCAACCAGATCCGCGGGGAGATCGAACAGCTGCTGGAGGAGCGCAAACGCAGCGTCACCGAGGCGATGCTGGAGAAGCGCCTGGAGCGGGAAGCGCTGGACGTGACCCTGCCCGGCACGGAGCCTCACCTGGGCCACAAACACCCCATGTACAGCGTCCTGGACCAGATCAAGGACATCTTCATCGGTATGGGCTTTGAGATCGTGGACGGCCCGGAGGTGGAGCTGGCAGACTACAACTTCACCAAGCTCAACATCGACGAGGGCCACCCCTCCCGGGACTGGACGGACACCTTCTACTTCACCGAGGACGGGAAGATCCTGCTGCGCACCCAGACCTCTCCCATGCAGATCCACGCCATGGAGACCCGCAGCCTGCCCATCCGGATCCTGGCCCCCGGCCGGGTCTACCGCAAGGACGAAGTGGACGCCACCCACAGCCCCATGTTCCACCAGATCGAAGGTCTGGTGGTGGACAAGGGCGTGACCATGGCGGACCTGAAGGCCACGCTGGATCTGGTGGTGGAGAAGATCTACGGCAAAGGCACCGTCACCCGCTTCCGCCCCCACCACTTCCCCTTCACCGAGCCCAGCTGCGAGCTGGAGATCCAGTGCCACAAGTGCGGCGGCAAGGGCTGCTCGACCTGCAAGGGCGAGGGCTGGATCGAGGTGCTGGGCGCCGGCATGGTGCATCCCAAAGTGCTCTCCGGCTGCGGCATCGACCCGGACGTGTATTCCGGCTGGGCCTTCGGCATGGGCCTGGAGCGCCTGGCCATGGGCGAGTATAAGATCACGGACCTGCGTCTCATCTTCGAGAATGACGTGCGGTTCCTGGAACAGTTCTAAAAGGAGGTAGACGGAAATGAAGATGCCAAGGAAATGGCTCAGTGAGTTCGTAGATCTGCCTCTGGAAGAGGTGGGGGACAAGGCCTTCGCCGAGGCCATGAGCGTCTCCGGATCCAAGGTCGAGGTCACGGAAGACCTCTCCGAGACCATCCGTAATGTAAAAGTGGGGCGCATCCTCTCCCTGGAGAAGCACCCTGACTCGGACCACATGCTGGTGGCGCAGCTGGACGTGGGCGGGGACGAGCCGGTCCAGATCTGCACCGGCGCCTGGAACGTCCATGTGGGCGATCTGGTCCCCGCAGCGCTGCACAAGTCCCTGCTCCCCAACGGGACGAAGATCGAGAAGGGCAAGCTCCGGGGCGTGGCATCCTTCGGGATGCTCTGCTCCCTGAAAGAGCTGGCCGCCGACGTCCACGATTTCCCCTCTGGCCAGATCAGGGCCGCGGCGCTGCTGAACGACTACCATCCCATCGACCCGGCCAAGCCCTCGATCCCTGCCACGATCGGCAGCGGTGACGAGCTCTTCGGCAAGGTCGTGGCGGCGGAGGTCCCCGCGGTGGAGAACGCCGGGACGAACAGATGGAGATGTACCCTGGCGACTGGCCAGGAGACCGTCACCGACTGCCAGAACGTCCATGTGGGCGACCTGGTGGCCTATGATACGGCGCGGGACGCGATCTGCAGGCTGGCGGATCTGCGCGCCGAGCAGCGGGAGTTCCCCCACTGCATCGAAGACGGCATCCTGATCCTCCACGAGGACTGCCGGCCCGGCGACGACATGGCGAAGCTCCTGGGCCGGGACGACCACGTGGTGGAGTATGAGATCACCCCCAACCGCCCGGACTGCCTGTGCATGATCGGTCTCGCCCGGGAAGTGGCCGTGACCTTCGGCAAGGAGCTCAGGCTCCATGAGCCGGTGGTCCGGGCCGAGGCCGGCGGGAACATCGCGGACATGGCGAAGATCGTCATCGAGGACCCCGCTCTCTGCCCGCGCTACACCGCCCGGATGGTGAAGAACGTGAAGATCGCTCCGTCTCCGGGATGGATGCGGGAGCGGCTCCGCAACGCCGGCATGCGTCCGATCAACAACCTGGTGGACATCACGAACTACGTCATGCTGGAGTACGGCCAGCCCATGCACGCCTTCGACTTCAGCTGCGTGAAAGACGGCGAGATCCGCGTCCGCGTGGCCCGGGAAGGGGAGAACATCCGCACCCTGGACGGCAACGACCGGCCCCTGACGCCGGGCATGCTCTGCATCTGCGACACCGAGCGGCCCGTGGCCGTGGCCGGTGTCATGGGCGGCGAGAACAGTGAGATCGTGGGCGACACCGCCATGGTGCTCTTCGAGAGCGCCTGCTTCAACGGCCCCTCCGTCCGCCGCACCGCCACCGCCCTGGGCATGCGCACCGACGCCTCCTCCCGCTTCGAGAAGGGCCTGGACGCCGAGGGCACCCGGAAGGCCGTCGACCGGGCCTGCGAGCTGGTGGAGCTGCTGGGCGCCGGCGAAGTGGTGGAGGGCGTGATCGACGTCTATCCCGGCAAGAAGCCCCAGACCACCGTAAAGCTGGAGCCGGAGAAGATCAACGGCCTGCTGGGCACCGACCTCGACGCCGGGACCATGCGCAAGATCCTGACGGATCTGGGCTTCGGCTTCGACGGGGATACGATCCTGGTGCCCTCCTGGCGCGGCGATGTGGAGCACTATTCCGACATCGCCGAGGAGGTGGCCCGCTTCTACGGCTACAACGAGATCCCCACCGCGTTCTCCGGCGGTATCAACACTGCCGGCGGCTACAGCGAACTGCAGCAGACGGAGCGGCGCATCGGCGAGGTCTGCCGCAGCATGGGCCTGGACGAGATCATCACCTATTCCTTCATCAGCCCGACTTACTACGATAAGATCCGCATGCCCAAGGACGATCCCCGGCGGGACAGCCCGAAGATCCTGAACCCCCTGGGCGAGGACAGCTCCATCATGCGCACCACGATCCTGCCCTCCATGCTGGAGATCCTGACCCGCAACTACAACTACCGCAACAAGTCCGCGGCGCTCTATGAGATCGGGCGCATCTATCGCAAACGCCCCGACGGCCTGGCCGACGAGCCGAAGATCGTCTCCATCGGCGCCTATGGGCCGAAGATGGACTTCTTCGTTCTGAAAGGCTGGGTCCAGGCGCTGCTGGACGATCTGGCGGTGGGCAAGCTCCACTTCGCCCGGGAGAAGAATGATACGGCCTATCACCCCGGCCGCTGCGCCAAAGTCTACGTCGGCGAGACGGAGATCGGCGTCCTGGGCCAGATCCATCCCAAGGTCGCCGCGAACTACGGCGTGGATACGGAGCTCTATTGCGCGGAGCTGCGCTTTGACGCCATCGCCCGGCTGAAGGGCCCGACCCCCGTGTTCGAGCCGCTGCCCCGCTTCCCGGCGGTCACCCGCGACATCGCGGTGGTCTGCGACGCCGGCATCCCCGTGGGCGATATGATCGAGACGATCCTCTCCAGCGGCGGCAAGTATCTGAAGGACTGCGCGCTCTTCGACGTCTATACCGGCAGCCGCATCCCCGAGGGCAAGAAGTCTGTGGCCTTCTCGCTGACCATGCGCGCCGACGACCAGACCCTCACCGACGAACACGCGGAGGAGACGGTCAGCCAGATCCTGCAGGCACTGAAGGAGAAGTACGCCGCCGTCATCCGCTGATCGGGACGAACGCGCGCAAAAAAAGTTTGCAGAAGATCGGATCTCGACTTTACTTGACGGAAGATCCTGGTATAATAGGGTCAAGAAAAGCGAGAGGAGGGAACATCATGGAGGATGCGACCAGAAAATTCACAGCGATCGACAGCAAGACGGAGATGCGGGAGATCCTTTCGTCCGTGTACAACTCCCTCAAGGTGAAGGGGTACAATCCGATCAATCAGATCGTGGGCTACATCTTGTCCGAGGATCCGACGTATATCACCAACTACAACAACGCGCGCACCCTGATCTGCAGGATCGACCGGGACGAGCTCCTGCAGGAGCTCCTGCGGAACTATCTCATCAAATAACGGGCGCGCCGCCGTGTGACGCGTCGAACAGCCTGCGGCCATCGGCTGCAGGCTGTTTCCTATGCGGCGGCCGTTCCCGGAGCGGAGCCGCTCCGACGCGGTCAGCGCGCCTGGTGCGGTCTGAGCGTGCGGCGCGCGACCGATCTTCCCGCTGCGGCGCTGGCTCTCCCTGCGGCGGCCGATGTCCGCCGGGCCCGCGGGCGAACGCCGGGACGCAGAGCGCGGCCGTTTCTTAAATTTTGCAAAACCTTCTTGTCATATCAGACGAGCTATGATAAAATATTATAGATTATGTGCGGGAGAGACCCGCATGGAGTAGAGTAGGTGTTTGATTTGGATCAGAATTCTGTTGAGCGGGGAACGGCCCCGGAACAGGTCGCAAAAGAAAAACGCAAGAAGGAGACCCGCGAGAAGTGGAAGAGCGCTTTTCGCGTGATCGACCGGATCTTCGGCTTCTTCCTGGCGACGGCCATCATGTTCGGCATCGCCGGACTGGGGCTGGAATACGTGCTGGTCAAGGGACCTTCGACGGCTCTGAAAGAGAAGTTCGTCATGACGATGCTGGAGTCGAGACGTTTCGGCTTCATGTCCAAGATCTTCCTGAACGCGGATGAGGTCGATGAGATCTTCCAGCGCAGCTACGACGATCTGGACGTGCAGTTCGACCCGTCTATGATCCAGATCGCGCCGCAGGTCGGTCAGCAGACAGAGACGGCGCAGCAGCCGGAGACGGATACGACCGGCAGCGACCCTTACGGCTATGTGGATGAGGACGGCGACGGCTATATCCTGGTGGACGTGAAGGGCAAGGGCTACAGCGGCCATATGATGATCGTCCTGGATCCCAAGCGCTGCTACGTGGCGGAAGGCGGCGAAGGTCAGACCATCAACCAGATCGCCGCGCGCACCGGCGCGATCGGCGGCATCAACGGCGGCGCCTTCCAGGATCCCGACGGCACCGGGACCGGGCGCGACCCTGAGGGCCTGACCATCATCGACGGCAGACTGATCGACGCGGGCCAGGGCTATCGGGAGTCCTTCGTGGGCTTCGACGCCGACGGCGTCATGCATGTGGGCTACTACAACTTCCGTGACGCGATGGACGCGGGGATCGTGAGCGGCGTGTCCTTCTATCCGCCGCTGATCATCAACGGCGTCCCCCAGGAGGTCATCAGCGGCGTCAACCCGCGCACGG
>JAFZOC010000288.1 GCA_017550765.1 Oscillospiraceae bacterium | reverse complement strand
GGCGGGCTCCACGCACACCGTGGGCCTGCGGGCGGACGGCACCGTCGTTGCCAAAGGAGACAACTCGCATCACCAGTGCAATGTCGACGGCTGGTCCGATATCGTCGCCATCGCCGCCGGGTCCGGGTCCTCGCATACCGTAGGCCTGCGGGCGGACGGCACCGTCGTCGCCAAGGGGCAGGACCGTTACCTGCAATGCAAGGTCGGCGGCTGGACCGACATCGTCGCCATCGACGCGGGCTTTTTCCATACCCTGGGCCTGCGGGCGGACGGCACCGTCGTCGCCGCGGGGCAGGACATCTCGGGCATCTACTACGTGGGCGACTGGACCGATATCGTCGCCATCGCCGCCGGGCACTCCCATCTGCTCGGTCTCCGCGCGGACGGCACCGTCGTCGCCAGGGGCAGTTATCTGCACGGGCCGAGCTGCGACCTCGCCGACTGGGGCGGCATCAAGATCCCTGTGCTGCCGAAGAACGACGGGAGCCGGGCGCTCCTCCCGGACGGTGCCGAGACCATCGCGGGCGAAGAGGGCGCGGACCTCGCCGCGGCCTATGCGGAGGCGGAGGCCCTGCTGGCGTCGGGCGAGACCTATGCGGCCGTCCGGGCCTTCTACGCGATCCGGGACTACCGGGACGCCTGGCAGCGCTGCTTCGACGCCTGGGGGGCCGTCACCGAGCGCAAGACCTTCGACGCCGGGGCCCATCACTCCGTCGGCCTGTTCGCGGACGGGACCGTGGCGGCCGAGGGGAACGAGGCCTACGGCCAGTGCGAGGTCGGCGGCTGGTCCGATATCGTCGCCGTCTCCACGGTCTGGCAGCACACCGTGGGCCTGCGCTCAGACGGCAGCGTCGTCGCCGCGGGGAACAACGACTACGGCCAATGCGAGGTCGGCAGCTGGCGCGATATCGTGGCCGTCTCCGCCGGCGGGGAGCACACCGTGGGCCTGCGGGCGGACGGCACCGTCGTCGCCGCGGGGAACGACGCCGACGGTCGATGCGCAGTCGGCGCCTGGTCCGATATCGTCGCCGTCTCCGCCGGCTGGGGATACACCGTGGGCCTGCGCTCAGACGGTACCGTCGTCGCCGTGGGGGACGACTCTTACCGGCAGTGTGAAGTGGACGGCGGGGGCGACATCGTCGCCATCGCCGCCGGCGCGTCCCAGTATACCCTGGGCCTGCGCTCAGACGGCACCGTCGTCGCCACGGGCTGGGACGCCTGTATGCAATGCGACGTCGGGGACTGGCGCGATATCGTCGCCATCGCCGCGGGATACTACCAGACCCTGGGCCTGCGCTCGGACGGCGCCGTCGTCTTCGCGGGGCGGGACAGCACGGGCGTCTACGACTTCAGCGCGTGGCGCGACATCGTCGCCGTCGCCGCCGGGCATTCGCATCTGCTCGGTCTCCGCGCGGACGGCTCCGTCGTCTCCATGGGCAGTTATCTGCTCGGCCAGAACTGCAACGCCGGCGGCTGGACCGGGATCAAGATCCCCACGCTCCCGAAGGACGGCGGGAGCCGGGCGGTCCTTACGAGCGAGGGCCAGACGGTCGCGGGCACGGAGGGGGCGGGCCTCGCCGCGGCCCACACGCCGCAGGTCTATCACGCCGGCGCGCCGGTCACCGAGATGCACTACACGGCCGAGGACGGCGTGGACTACCGCCTCTTCCTGAGCTTTGCCGACACGGCGGAGGAGGCCGAGCCCTGCCGATCGATCCGCCTCCCGCTGCCGAAGAGCGGCCAGGGCCAGGTGTTCTCCCTGCTCTGCGCCATACCGGAAGGCGGGACCCTCGCGGACGGCGTCGCCTTCGGCTCCCTGATCGAGCAGGTGGATCTGCGCATAGGCAGCCTGGACAGCGGGAAACTGCTGGACGTACGCCTCGGCTCGAGCTTTGACACGGATCTGCCCTTCGCCGCCGCGCTGACGCTGGACTATGACGAGCGCTGGAGCCGGAACGAGCTGGGCTGGATCCTGCACATGAAGAACGGGGACGTCCTGTATCTGCATCAGTTCGTCTATATGGGAGACGAGGACCGCTGAGCCGGCGACATAGCCGCCGGACCGTATCCGGTCTCAACAGGGAACGGGGCTCTGCCTGTCCGAAGGCCGATATCTCTCCATGGAAAAGCACCGCCTGGCCATCAGGGCCAGGCGGTGCTTTTCCATGGGGCGCTTCCTTATTCTAATGGTGGGATATCGGACTGTGAGAGATCCGCGCCGCAAAGATCGGCCCGTGCGGTCCGAGCTCCCGTCCCCTGTGACAGGCATCCGTGCTCTGTCGTCTTCCCGACGGCCCCGCGGGGCGGGACTGTCGCGCCGTCCGCTCTACCGCTTCCGTGCGATCGCAGCGCGATCCAGACCGCGGGCTCTCCCCTGTTTCCCCGTCTCCCGATCTCCCATCATCTTTTCGTGAACAGGTCTCCTCCGTGCATCGGGCGTGCGCTTGCCTCTAGTCCTACTTATGATCGCCCGGATCCATCCCGGCGAGGACCGGATTATCCTGACCGATGTCGATCGCATCCCAGTCTTTTTTGTCGCCGTCGTAGTACACATGCCATATGTTCGTCATCGCAGTTGCGCCCTCTCCGATCTTTGTGACCGATGTCGGGATGATGATAGTATCCAGGCTTTTGCAATATGAAAAGGCGCCGTCTCCGATGATCTTCACGCCATAGGGGATATCGATAAACGTCAGACCGCTGCAATCTGCGAATGCGTTTTCGCCAATGATGGTGACCGTGGATCCGAGGTGGATATCTTTCAGCGCGTGACATCCGCAAAACGCATTGTCTCCAACAGAAGTGATCCCTTCGTAGAACCATACGGCCGTGATCTGATCCCGTTGATCGGACCATGGCTGTTCGTAGACAGAAGCAAAGTTTGCCATATTCCCCGTTCCGCGGATCTCCAGGACACCATTCGGCTGAAGATGCCACTCCCAGTCCCCTTCGACCCAGGGTCCGGCAGACGGCTCGGGCGTCGGCGCTCGATGCAGTGCGAACAGCAGGACGACTGCGATCGCAAGGGCAGCTAGCGCTGTGCATATCGCTGCGATCGCCAAGCCTTTCACGCTCTTTTTATCCCTTTGTTTTTGGCCAGCTCTGCCGCCATATGATCCACCCTCTCCATATGACCAGGGGACACCGTCTGTTTCCCAGCCATGTTGAGACGAGCTTTCGTTCTGGCCATATCCATAGGGGCTCGCGCCATATCCATCATCGGCCGCGTCAGATGTCCAAAACGCGCCGAGCGTCCCCTCGTCTTCATCATTCATAAAAGAGGCTTGACGATCTCTCGACTTGCTCATGATATCGGCATCTCCTCATCGTTCCCGAGATCCAGATCTTTATTTCCCGGAAAAGCTCGGTCGTTCACTTTATCAGGTGTTCCATGTTGACCCATCTTGCTTTGTTCGTTGATCTGATGATAACGCATGCCCACCCGTTCCGCTCGGCAAGGATCGTTACACGCTCCCCATCGAGCACGGTGGATCCATTTCCGCTGTGGTCCGCAGTCGCAAATCCGAGGATGCTGTGCCCTTTTGGCGCATCAACTATGGCATATTCATAGTGATCATAATACTCGTCGTCTTTTGGATACTCTATCGTGCATCCGGTCCTCCCGATATCCTCGGCACACGGGCGCGCATCCAGATAAGTCCCATAATGGATCGTGGCTGTCATGAGTGAGCAATTCGCAGAGTCCCCGCATCGAACGATGTCGATCTTCGACCAGTCGCTTTGGCTCCCCGCATAGAAAATATCGATCAACCCGTTTTCCCAGAATGCGTTCTCATAGATCTGAACGACGCTCAGCGGGATGTGGATGCTGCGCATATGGTACCAGTCCTGGAACGCTCCGTCCCCGACCGTTGTGATCCCATCTCCGATCACGATGCTCCACGCCTCGAGCTTCCCGCTGTGTTTCTTCAGCGCTTTGCTCTGAGCATCCATATAGTCTCCATACCAAGGATAGTCGAAGCCGCAAAGGCCAGTCGCCCCATCGGGCGCATCGTTCTGCATCGGGCCCGCGCCATAGATGGTCATGATACAAGGCCAGCTATCGGTATCGAAAGACCAGGCGTTGTATTGGCCGGGCGTTGGAGCGGGAACAGCGGGAGCGCTGGTCGTTGGGCGCGGAGCCACTGGCGCGACGGTGGCGCTGGGGCTGATAACGCCAGGGCCTGCGGTCGGATAGACTTTCGCAGGGCTCTGCTTCGGAGAAAGGACAACGATCAAGATCGCCACGATCGCGAGGATACCGGCGGCCGCACCGATCGCAGCGGCAGCAATGCCTCGCTTTTTCGAGGGTCCTGCGCCGTGCCCGTAATAGCCTCCGCCGCGCCCTCCGCGATCGTATCCGTGGTCAGACGACCAAAACGCTCCTTCCGTCGGCCCATCCCGGTCAGTTGCTCCATATGCGTCCGTGCTATCGTCATCCCCATACGGCCATGACGCATCTTGCCCATTGTCATCCTGACCGGACGACCACGACATGCCCTCTGTCCCCTCGTCTTCATCCCAGCTCGGGGTCGACGCCTGTTTCCACTTTCTGCTCATTTTTCCGTTCTCCCACTTTCCATGTCAGCTTTTCTCTCGATCCGGCATCCCCGGTCGCTTTTCTGCGGTCTTGGGCCCGCTCTCTTGCCCGCGATCGCACCGGCCTTCGTGCAGTCACGGGATCGTTCCCGCGGCGGCGCTCTATCTTCCCTGCTGTTGGAAGTCTATCCGTTCAGGCAAGTCATGCTGGGCTTTTATGATACCATGCCATATAGTATAAAGCAAGAAATACCGATGTCTTTTCATCGTTCGTCATGGTCACCGATGATCTGACCGTTGACGCTCTCCGCACGGAGGAAGACGCTGTTCATAACGGCAGGGTCCTATGTGTCCCCTCCAAATATAAGCTGCAGGGGATCTTCGACCCATTATCTATCACTTCCGCGCGCGCCCAAATATGCGCTGCCCGAGCAGACGCGGCGCATGATAGTGGCACATGGCCTTTATCGTGGAACGGGTCGCGCGTGATATCGAAGACGCCGGGGCGATCGATATCGCGATCGATCTGGTGCGCTCCTCCTCGCGGCCGATCTCGATCTCCACTTTTGAGCTCGCCTCGGCGGGCTCTTTTTGTCCGGATCCAAGGCGGGAGCTGGCCCGAAGTCCGTGAGCCTGCCGCCGCCTGGGCCCCAAGGGAGCGGGCAGCATGCGTCGAGATGGGAGTCGAGCGACGCAGCGGGGAGGTCCGCACAGGCGGCTTCGCCGTGCCGATGGTGACGCCCGGCCAACGCAGGACATCATCGATCGTCCCGCTCCTTCTCGCCGGCTCCGCGGCGGCGCTCCTGCATGTTTTTTCCCGCCGCGGGAAATACTAGATCCACTCTTGTTTTCGGGGGTGGATCCTTTTGATGCAGAGAAAAGTGGAGATCTGCGGCGTGAACACCGCGCAGCTGCCGGTGCTCAAGAGCGCCGAGACCCGGGAGCTCCTCGAAAAGGCCCGCGCCGGCGACAAGGCCGCCCGGGAAACGCTCATCGCGGGCAACCTCCGCCTGGTCCTCTCCGTGGTGCAGCGTTTCGCCGACCGCGGCGAGAGCATGGACGACCTCTTCCAGGTGGGCGTCATCGGTCTGATCAAAGCCGTGGACGCCTTCGACCTGAGCCAGGGCGTGCAGTTCTCCACCTACGGCGTCCCCATGATCGCCGGGGAGCTGCGGCGCTTCCTGCGGGACCACAGCGCCGTGCGGGTGTCGCGCTCCATGCGCGACACGGCCTACAAGGTGCTGCAGGCCAAGGAGAAGCTGAGTCTGGAGCTGGGCCGGGAGCCCAGCGTGGAGGCCATCGCCCAGGCCCTGTCGATCCCCCGGCAGGACGTGGTCTTCGCCCTGGAGGCCATCTGCGACCCGGTCTCGCTCTATGAGCCGGTGTACAGCGACGCCGGGGAGAGCGCCACTGTGATGGACCAGATCGGCGATACGCGCAACACCGACGAGCACTGGCTGGAGCAGATCGCTCTGGCCGACGCCATCAAGCGTCTGACGCCCCGGGAAAAGCGCATCCTGGCCCTGCGCTACTACGACGGGCGGACCCAGATGGAGGTGGCGAAGGCCGTGGGCATCTCCCAGGCGCAGGTCTCCCGTCTGGAGAAGAACGCCATCCAGCAGATCAAAAAGAACATCACCGCGTCGTGAGCGCGGAACGTCCGAAAAGGACAGGCCGGATCGGGGTCCGGCCTGTCCTTTTCGGGGGCCTGGCCCCGTCTGTGTCCCCCCAGTCGAGCTAGCCCCAGAGGGCCCGGCAGATCCAGGCCGAGGAGAGGAAGCAGACCAGGTCCGCGCAGAGGGCCGCGGGGATGGCCCAGCGGCTGTTCCGGGCCCCGGCGGCGGAAAAGTACACCGCCACCACATAGAAGGTGGTCTCGCTGGAGCCCAGCATCACCGCCGCCGTCCGGCCCTCCAGCGAGTCCGGCCCGCAGCGGCTGATGATGTCCGCCCCGATCGAGAGGGCGCCGCTGCCGGAGAGGGGCCGCAGCAGCATCAGCGGCGTCGTCTCCGGCGGCACGCCCAGGGCCTGCAGCAGCGGCGCGAGCCAGCGCTCCAGCAGGTCCAGCAGCCCCGAGGCCCGCAGCAGCGCGATCGCCGGGAACAGCACCGCCAGCGCCGGCAGGATCTCCGCCGCGGTCCGCAGGCCCCGCCGCGCCCCGGTGAGCAGCGCCTCATATACGTCCACCCCCCGACAGGCGGCGGTGAGCATCGCGCAGGCGATCAGCAGCGGCGCCGTCAGCGAAAGGAGCGCGTTCACGGGCAGGCTCGCCGCAGCAGCGCCGCCGCGGCCAGGCCCGCGCACACCGAGGCGGCGGAGCTGATCCACACCGCCGGCAGGATGTCGAAGGCGGCGGTCGCCCCGGCCGCCGCCCGGACCGTGGCGATACCGGTGGGCAGCAGCTGCAGGGAGGCCGTGTTCAGCACCACCAGCAGACAGAGCTCATCCGTGGCCCGCCCGTCCGCGCCGACCATGCGCCGGGCGGCCCGGATCCCCGCGGGCGTAGCGGCGTTGCCCAGGCCCAGGAGATCTGCGCTGATGTTCTCGGTGAGGGCGGTCAGGGCCTCCGGGTCCCCGGAGGCCCGGGGGAAGAGCCGCCGGAGCAGCGGG
The DNA here is from genome assembly GCA_017550765.1 of Oscillospiraceae bacterium. Next base: position 4,196 of record JAFZOC010000288.1, on the reverse strand, counting down.
CGCAGGAGCCGCGCCAGGCCTGCGGTGGCGCCGCAGCGCTCCAGGAGCTCCATCACGCCGCTCCACAGGCAGATGCCGCCGCCGATCTGCAGCAGGAAGGCGACGGAAGTCTGCGCCCCCTCCATCACCGCCGCGCCGGCCTCCGCGGCCGTCCCGGCCCAGAGGGCGTAAAGGGTCCCGGCCAGATAGATGACGAGCAGCAAGATCCCCAGCAGCATTTTCCTCTCGATCCTCCAAAAATCCAGTCTTTTCAAGGCTTTTCTAAAATATCAGTTGAACAGTCCGGGAAAACTGTGTATACTATCCTAAACTGGTATGTCGATACACGACATGCTCGATCCGGGGCCGTCAGACCGTCTGCAGCCCCAGGGCTGGGCCTCCGGATCTCGAAAGGAGCAAGGGTATGAAATCCACCGGGATCGTCCGAAAGGTCGACGAATTGGGGCGGATCGTTCTTCCCATCGAGCTGCGCCGTACGCTGGACATCGAGGAAAAAGACGCGTTAGAGATATATGTGGAGGACGACAGCATTATTCTCCGCAAGTATCAGCTGAGCTGTGTTTTCTGCGACAGCACCAGAGACCTTGTCAGCTACAAGGGCCGCAACGTCTGCTCCGACTGCATCGCGAAACTCAGGGGCCGCATCTGAGCTCGCATAGAAAGCGCCAAGCGGCATGGAAGCATACGAGGCATATCTGTTCGACTTGTACGGGACCCTCGCGGACATCCATACTGATGAAGACCAGCCATCCCACTGGATGCGGATGGCTGGTCTTCTTGCGCCTCACGGCGCGGTCTATCGCCCACGGGCGCTGCGCGACGCCTATCTCCGGGCCGTGAGAGAGGCGGAGGCGCGGCTGCTGGAGCGGGACCGGGGCATCCCCGGCGCCTGCCCGGAGATCGATCTGGGGGAGGTCTTCCGCCGGCTCTATCGCGAGGCCGGCGCGGATCCCACGCCGGAACAGATCGCCGAGACGGCCTGGGCCTTCCGCCGCAGCTCCACCACCCATCTGCGGCTCTACGCCGGGGCGCGTGCGCTCCTGGACGTGCTGCGGGAGCGGGGCCAGGTGCTGCTGCTGAGCAACGCCCAGAGCCTCTTCACCCGGCCGGAACTGGAACTGCTGGGCATCGCGGACGCCTTCGACGGGATCTTCATCTCCTCGGAGGCCGGATGCAGGAAGCCGGACCCCCGCTTCTTCCGGCTGGCCCTGGCGCAGCGGGGCCTGGACCCCTCCCGCTGCCTGATGATCGGCAACGAGCCCGTCTGCGACGGGCAGGGCGCGCGGCAGCTCGGGAGGGACGCCTGGGTGATCCGCTCGGCCCTCTCCCCCCGGGGCGCCGGAGGCTACGACCAGCAGGGCATGGACCTGGGAAAGCTCCGGCGCCGCCTCTGCCGCTGAGCGGGAGGCCCGGCGATCCGGACTTGCGGCACAGGCCCGGGCATATCGCCTGATGCGCTCTGCGGGATGATGAACAGGAGAGGCCGCGCCTTTCGGCGCGGCCTCTCCTGTCGTTCTCCGCGGCGTCCCCGCCGCCGTTCCCGTGCTTTGGGGCGTGCTCAGCCCAGGTACTGCTCCTTCAGGCGCAGGGCGGTCTCGCGGTAGAGCGCATGGGCGGCTCCCGGCTCGCCCCGCTCGATGAGCTCCACGCAGGGGCGCACCAGCGTCTCGTAGATCCCGTCGAAGATCTGCGCGGCGTCGCTCCGCTGACGGATGGCCTCGACGATCTGCGGCGCGATCGCGTAGTACTCCTCGATCTCCGCCGGACCCTCCGGCAGCGCGCGCAGATATCCGTCCCGGTAGGCGCGCAGGACCTGCAGCTCGTGGCAGTCGTCCGCCAGGCCCCTGGCCTCCACGCAGGCGGAGGTCAGGAAGCAGCCTTCTTCAAGGTAGACCTCATCTGGCTTAAGAAAATCGCAATCAATTGGCCCATCTTGATAATACCGTCTCATTCCATGGTTACAGCAATATTTGAAATACGTTTCTTTGTCTATCCATGAACCTGTCGATCTGCACCAATAACCGCAATATGCAAATTTTGACTTGCTGCCTTTCGCAAGAAGCAGACAACAGTCACCGGGTCTGCTTATACTACCCGGTAACTTTCCGACCGGTATCTTTGCGAATTCCCAATGGGGCATCTTCCTTGCTTTCGTGCCCATCTTCCTCCATATCTTTCGTATCCGGACCGCGGTCGGTCCGGCGCGGCAGGTCTCTTCCCTTTCATTCTGCAGCAGCCCCGCCCGTTCGTCAAGGGGCGCCCGGGTCAGCCCTCCCGGTGGCAGATGCGGCGATACGCGGCGCTCTCGCGGCCCTCGGCGTCCCGCAGGACCAGGGCCGGCTCGATCCTGAGGCCCGGCTTGCCGCCCCGGCGGCCCTCGACCAGCGCCAGGCTGGGGGCGCTGTCAGCGCATCGTTGCACCAGGCGCAGGCGCTTGGGCTCCAGGCCTGCGGCGCGCATGCAGCAGAAGAGCTCCGCCAGGCGCTCCGGCCGGTGGACCAGACAGAAGCGCCCGCCGGTGCGCAGGAGCCAGGCCGCCGCGGCGCAGAGCTCCTCCAGGCTGCAGCCGGCCTCGCTGCGGGCCAGGTCCCGCCCGGCGTCCGGTGAGCGGGCCCCGCTGCCCAGAGGGAAATAGGGCGGGTCCGACACCGCCAGGTCGAAGCGTCCCGGCGCGGGGAAGAGGGCGCGGTGGTCCCGGATGTCCCCGGTGAGGATCTGCGCCCGATCCGCCAGGGCGTTCTTCGTCAGGCAGTCCCGCCCCAGGGCCGCCGTGTCCGCCTGGAGCTCCAGGCCGACCATCCGCAGCGCCGGGGACCGCCGGCAGAGCAGCAGCGTCAGCAGGCCCGTGGAGCAGCCCAGGTCGATCCCCCGCTCCGCGCCCCGCAGGGGGACGAAATGGGCCAGCAGGACGCTGTCCGTGGTCATGGGCGCCTGGGGCGCGGCCGCGAAGACCGGTCCCCCCGGCCAGAGCTCTGTAAAAACGGGCATATCCTCCCCTCCTCTCCGGTCGCGCAGGGGCCGACGGTCCCTGCCGCCGATCCCGGGCCTTTCCCGGGCGCTCGGCGCCGGGCGCCCCGGGCCGTACCGCCCGGGCGGTCCCCCGCGCTCCCGCAAAAGTCCCTCGCGCTCCTGCATAAAAAGAAAAAGGCGAGCCGCGGCTCGCCTTTACTCTTTTGTTGACTTACGCCAGCTCGATGGCCTCGGCAGGGCACTGGGCAGCGCAGGAACCGCACTCCAGGCACTTCTCCGGGTCGATCTCATAGTGCAGCTCGCCCATATCGATGGCTTCGGCAGGGCACTGAGCAGCGCAGGAGCCACAGGACAGGCACTCGTCAGTGATCACGTACGGCATGGGATCCCCTCCATATCAGTATGTTTTTGGCCTATTCAGACCAATTGTGGCATCATTGTAGCACATCCCCCTGAAAAATCAATAGTCACTTTTCACCTGGACTGATGAAATGCGGAAATTCTGGCCATAATTTTCCCGCGTCCACGGGTTTCGCCCCATTCGGCGGGACCGCGGGGCCATAATGGGAAGGAGCGCCGAGGGACGCTCTTCCGGCAAGGAGGCCAGTATGAGAAGCAACGAAAAATTCTCCCAGCGGGCGGAGACCGCCATCGAGAACGCCCGGGGGGCCGCCCGGGATCTGGGCCACAGCACCGTGGGGACGGAGCATCTGCTCCTGGGCATCCTGGCCGAACGGGAGAGCCTGGGGGCCCGGGTCCTGCTGCGCCGCGGTCTGGAGGGGCCCGCTCTGCGCCGGGCCCTGACCGAGCTGTACGGCTGCGGAGCCCCCGGCGGCCCGGTCCTGGGGCTCAGCGAGCACGCCCGCCAGGCCATGGAGACCGCCGCCGTAGAGGCGGAGTCTCTGCGCCAGGGCTTCATCGGCACGGAGCACCTGCTCCTGGGGATCCTGCGCCAGCCGGACTGCGGCGGCGCGGCGGTCCTGCGCAGCGCGGGGGCGGATCTCAACGACATCTATACAGACATCGTGGCGATCTTCGGCCGCCCCGCCTCCGGCGGACGGCAGCAGCTGGGCTCTCTGGGGCGCACCGCCCGCCGGGTGGAGACCCGGGTCCTGGACCAGTACAGCCGGGACCTGACCGCTCTGGCCGCCGCGGGGCACATCGACCCGGTGGTGAGCCGGGGCGAGGAGATCCGCCGGGCGGTCCAGATCCTGTCCCGGCGCAGC
>JAFZOC010000287.1 GCA_017550765.1 Oscillospiraceae bacterium | reverse complement strand
TCTTCCGATCTGTCGGCGCCTTGAACGCGCAAAAAAGGGGACTTCCGAAATAGTCCCCTTTTTTGCGACCATCGAACGTGAGGGGGGACTACCCTCCCCCCTCACATCCCCCCATGCGGATCTTCACGGTCAAAGCATGGGGCTTCGTCTACAGTCTGAACGCGCCAGTCGCCCGGCGCGTTCCATACCTGTGATATCGAGTTTCAAGGTTTGAGGATCTGGATGATCTTGCGGGGGCAGACCTCGACGCAGTGGCCGCACTGGACGCACTTCTCGGGATCCACGCTGGCCACATTGTCCACCACATGGATGGCGTCGTTGGGGCACTCCCGCTGGCAACGCATGCAGCCGATGCAGCCCACTTTGCAGATCTTCATGACCTGGCCGCCCTTGTCCTGGTTGCGGCAGACGACCATGACCTTCTGCTTCTCCGGGATCAGCTTGACGATGTCCTTGGGACAGGCGTCCACACAGGCGCCGCAGCCCACGCACTTGGAGCGGTCCACCCTGGCCACGCCATCGACCACATGCATGGCGTCGAACTTGCAGGCTTTGGCGCAGTTGCCCATGCCGATGCAGGCGAAGGTGCAGAGCTTGTTGCTCTTGCCGCCGAAGAGCATGGCGGCCCGGCAATCTTCGGGGCCGGTGTAGTTGAAGCGGAGCTCGGCCGTATCGGTGCAGCCGGAACAGGGCACGAAAGCCACCATCTTCTCCGCATCGCCGGCGGCCACGCCCATGATCTCGGCGATCTTGGCGGCTGCCTCCGGACCAGAGGCGACACACTTGTTGCAGGGAGCCTCGCCCTTCGCCACTGCAGCGGCGTAACCGTCGCAGCCGGGATATCCGCAGCCGCCGCAGTTGGCGCCGGCCAGGCAGGCGCGGACAGCGGCCTGCTTGGGATCGACCTCAACGTGGAAGATCTTGGAGGCGAAGGCGAGCAGCGCGCCGAACAGGGCGCCCAGCGCACCCAGGACGAGGACAGCATATAGGATCGACATCTCGCACCCTCCTTAAAAGATCTTCATGCCGCTGAAGCCCATGAAGGCCAGCGCGACAAGGCCCGCGGACACCAGACAGATGGGGAAGCCTTCGAAACACTCGGGGTAATCGGCGAACTGGATGCGCTCGCGGACGCTGGCGAAGAGCACGATCGCCAGCATGAAGCCAAGGCCGCCGGTGATGCCGTAGATCACGGAGCCCAGGAAATCATAGCCGTTCTGTACGTTCAGCAGCACCACGCCCAGCACCGCGCAGTTGGTGATGATCAGAGGCAGGTAGATGCCCAGGGCGGAGTACAGGCTGGGGACGGCCTTCTTCAGGAACATCTCCACGAACTGCACCAGGGCGGCGATGACCAGGATGAAGGCCAGGGTCTTCAGGAAAGCCAGACCCAGGGGCACCAGGATGAACTCGTTGACCACATAGCAGATCGCCGAGGCCAGGCCCATGACGAAGACCACGGCCAGGCCCATGCCGGTGGCGGTATCCACCTTGCTGGAGCAGCCCAGGAAGGGGCAGCAGCCCAGGAACTGGGAGAAGATGAAGTTGTTGATCAGGATCGCGCCGATGGCGATGGAGATATATTCCGTCACGCTCATGCTTCTTCATCCTCCTCTTTCGCGGCGGCCCTTGCGGCCTCTTCTTTCTTCTTGGCAGCGTTCTTGAGCGCGGCCTGCATGGCGGCGAAGATGAAGCCCAGCGTCAGGAAGCCGCCCACCGGCAGCGTCAGGATGGACGCGCCGTATTCGCTGTTGAAGATCTGGATGCCGGAGCCGGTGCCGTCCAGGGTGATGCCCTTCACCGTGTCGATCAGGCCGCCGCCGAAACGGCCGCTGCCCAGGAATTCACGGAAGGTGCACATGATGATCAGCACGCAGGTGTAGCCCAGGCCCTGGGTGATGCCGTCCACGAAGGCCGGCCCCACGGGGTTCTTCTGGCAGAAGGCCTCAGCCCGGCCGATGATGATGCAGTTGACCACGATCAGCGGGATGAACACGCCCAGGGATTCGCTCAGCGCCGGGATGAAGGCCTGCAGCAGCAGGTCCACGATGGTGACGAAGCCCGCGATGATGACCACGAAGATCGCCAGGCGGATCTCATCGGGGATGAACTTGCGCACCAGGGAAACGGCCACGTTGCAGCAGGTCAGGATGATCAGCACCGACAGGCCCATGCCCACGCCGTTGAAGAGCGAGGTGGTGATGGCCATGGTGGCGCACATGCCCAGCTGCTGGACCAGGATGGGGTTATTGGTGATGACGCCTTCTTTGAGCTGTCTCTTGAAGTCCATATGTTCCCCTCCTTCTCAGAGCAGAGGCTGCAGCGTCTCCACGAAGGAGATCGCCGCGGCGGTGGCGTTGGTCACGCTGCGGGAGGTGATGGTCGCGCCGGACAGCGCGTCGATCGTGCCGCCGGCCTTCTTGAGCTGGACGAGCTTCGTCACGCCCACGAACTGCTGGCGGAAGTTGACGCCCACCTCGGCGGTGCTGGCGGCGTTGGCGCCAAGGCCGGAGGTCTCGGAGTGCTTGGTGATGGAGACGCCGGTGCACTTGAGGGCCTCGTTCACGCCCACGACCATGGTGATGGTGCCCTGAGCGCCGGAGAATTCGGTCTCGACCACGTAGCCGGAGCCGTCGTTGGCCTTGGAAACGGACAGGATCTTGATCTTCTGGCCGTTGGCGTCCACATTCGTCTGGAGGCCCAGGGCCTTCAGGTCGATGGGGCTGTACTTCTCTTCGCCCTCGGCCACGTTCACGGGCATGACCTTGGCATAGGCCTCGTTCGTCTTATCGGTCTGGTACTTCTCGATCGGTCCGCGGGTGACCATGTCCACAGCGCCCAGGACGCCGGCGACGATCGCGCAGATCAGGAAGAGCACCAGGGACAGTTTCAGGATGTCTTTCATTTCGCAGCCTCCTTTGCGGCCTTCTTCTCCGCTCTCTTGGCCGCCTTCTCCGCCGCGATATCCTCCTTGCTGACGCCGAACTGGTGGCGGTGGAAGCCCTTGTCGATGGCCCAGGCGCACAGGTTCATCAGCAGGATCGCGTAGGTGACGCCCTCCGGGTAGCCGCCGAAATACCGGATCAGCACCGTGATCGCCCCGCAGCCGAAGCCATAGAGCAGCTGGCCCTTGAGGGTCACGGGGCTGGTGGCGTAGTCGGTAGCCATGAAGACAGAGGCCAGCACCAGGCCGCCGGAGAGCAGGTTGTAGAGCATGAAATCCACATGGCTCATGCCCTCGCCGCCGCCGAAGATCAGCGTCAGCAGCGCGACCGTGCCCAGGAAGGATACCGGGATGCGCCAGGAGATCACCTTGGTGACGATCAGATACAGGCCGCCGATCAGCAGGAGCAGCGTGCTGATCTCACCGATGGCGCCGGGGATCTGGCCGAGGAAGAGGGTCTTGAAGTTGTAGTAGGCGGGCATGGGCTCGGTCCCGTACAGGAAGGACATGGGAGTGGCCGCGGAGATCGCATCCACGCCCTCGATCCCGCTCATGGCGTTGGGGGCCGGGAAACGGCCCAGGAGCATCGCATAGGACGCCAGCAGGAAGGCACGGGCGGCCAGGGCCGGGTTCAGGAAGTTCTTGCCGATGCCGCCATAGAGCTGCTTGACCACCACGATGCTGAAGAAGGTGCCGACGACGGGCAGCCACCAGGGAGCGGAGGGCGGCAGGGTCAGCGCCAGGAGCAGGCCGGTCACCACCGCGCTCAGGTCGCCGATGGAGGCGGTCTTATGGACGAACTTGCGGTAAGCCCACTCGAAGAAGACCGCCGAGAGGACGGAGGACGCGATGACCACCAAGGTCTTGGGCCCGAACTGGACCACCGACCAGACCACCGCCGGCAGCAGCGCCACGATCACACGCAGCATCAGGCGCTGGGTGTCGGTCTTGGTCCGGACTTGGGGCTGGTAAGCCACGTCCAGGATGATGCGTTCTTTTTTCTCGCTCATTTCTTGGCCTCCTTTGCTGCTGCCTCGGCCTTGGCCTTCTCCTTGGCTGCCTTGGCCTGGAACATCAGCTTCGCGGTCTTGAAGGCGTGGGTCAGGGGCATGCGGGCCGGGCAGTTGAAGGAGCAGCTGCCGCACTCGAAGCAGTCCATCACATGGTACTTCTCCAGCATCTCATAGTCGCCCTTGGAGTAGTACATGTACATGAACACCGGCTCCAGCTGCATGGGGCAGACGGTGATGCACTTGCCGCAGCGGATGCACTGGGGCTCGTCCTCGTGCCGGTCCTCCTCCTCGGTGAAGAAGAGCACGCCGGAGGTGCCCTTGATGGTGGGCGCCTCGAAGCTGGTGGCGCAGATGCCCATCATGGGCCCGCCCAGGACGATCTTCCGGGGCTCTTTCACAAAGCCGCCGCACTGTTCAGCCAGCCACTGGAAGGGGGTGCCCACACGGGTAAGTCCGTTCACCGGCTCCTTCAGGGCGCTGCCGGCGACGGAGACGATGCGCTCGATCACGGGCTTGCCCTCATAGCAGGCCTGGTAGATGGCGTAGCAGGTACGGGTGGAGACCACGTTGGCGCCCACACCGGAAGGCAGCCCGCCGGGCTTGACCTCACGGCCTGTGACGGCCTTGACCTGCATCTTCTCGCCGCCCTGGGGGTACTTGACTTTCTCGGGCACGATCTCGATCCCGTAGCGCTCCGGATGATGGGAGCGCAGCAGGTCGATGGCGTCCTGCTTGTTGACCTCGATGCCGTAGTAGGCGGTGTCGACGCCGCTGGCGATGCGCACCAGCTCGATGCCCCGCAGCAGCTGCTCAGGGAAGTTGAGCATGGTCAGGTGGTCGCCGTTCAGATAGGGCTCGCACTCGGCGCCGTTGATGATGAGCTTGTCCACCTTGCCGCGGCCGCCCTGGATCTTGAAAGCGGTGGGGAACATGGCGCCGCCCATGCCGACCACGCCGGCTGCCCGGATACGCTCCAGGATGGCGTCCGGATCTTTGAGCTGCGCCTCGGTCAGGGGTTCCATGAACTCCGGAGCGTCCAGTCCGTCGTTCTCGATGACGACCGACATGATCGTGTCTCCCAGCGGATGGGGACGGGGCTCCACCGCCACGACCCTGCCGGAAACGCTGGCATGGATCGGCGCAGAGACAGGCGCGGGGTTCTCGCCGATCTTCTGGCCCATCTTGACATAGTCGCCCTTCTTCACCAGAGGCTTGCAGGGAGCGCCGATGTGCTGGATCATGGGGATGACGACCTGGGGCGGCGGCGCGATGACGGTGACCGGGATATCCGGCCGCTTGCAGTAGTCAGGATGCACGCCGCCTTTGAACGTGTGGGTCATATGCTTCACCTCGTTTTAGTTTCTGCGCAGGCATATCGCTAGTCGATATGATACCACGATCCGGCCCGTCGTGTCTATGGCCGAGACGCGGTTTTTCGTCGTTTTTTCTAGATAAGTTTCTAACGAGCCTGTTATTTGTTTCGCAAAGTGCCGAAAAAAGCGCCCACATGGTGCCTGCTCACCGCCGGGGCAGAGCGGGCGAGAGCGTGCGGGACGGCAGAGCGAGGAAGGGGGCCCCCCTCGAACTCCCCCTCTGCTCTGTCGAAAAGAGGTCCCGTGGTGGGCTTTGACAGCGTCAGTGCGAGGCCGCCCTGACAGGCAGCCTCGCTCAAGGGGCCGACTGACCGTCGGCACCTTGAGATGCCAGAAAGGGAACTTCCGAAGAAGTTCCCTTTCTGGCAGGTATCGAACGTGAGGGGGGGGGACTACCATCCACCCTCACATCCCCCCATGCGGATCTTCACGGTCAGAGGATAGGGCTTTGTCTACAGGCAGAGCGAGGCCGCCCTGACAGGCAGCCTCGCTCTGCTCTCGCCTCTCGCCGGGATCGGCTCCGCGCTTCCCGCGCGCCTCTCAGCGCTCGAATTCGCAGACGTAGCCCATGGTCCCTCTGTAGTATTCCGGATAGTCGGCTGCCGGATCGTCCCGGTTGTCATTGTAATACCAGTCGCCATCCACTTTGTAGATCATCACATAGTCCTCGGGCACGCCGTCCCAGCCGTCCCAGTAGGAGGGCTCCCCGTCCGCCCAGCGGGTGAAATGGACCTCGTCCTCGGTCTCCCAAACGAGCCGGTCGTCCTCCCGATGGCAGCCGATCCAGACCCGCGTGAGCCCCTGGGCCTCAGCCAGCGCGACGATCTCGCGGAACTCCTCCTCCGAAGAGATCACGGCCAGATGGCCACCCTGTTCCCTGCAGGTGATGGATGCCGCCGTCCAGCCCATATCGCTGGTCTTCACCTCGTAGCGCGGCAGCTCCGGCGCTTCGGTAGGCAGATCTACCACCAGCGGGCCGCCCTCCGAAGTGGGATCCAGCGGCGTCACGGATACGTCTTCCTGCTGGGTCAGTCCCGCAGGGTCGGGCGTGGGATTGCCCGCATTGGCCGCGATCTGGCGGCTCTTTGCCTCCTGGTCCAGGAAAGCCTTCGCGATGAACGCGCCTACGATCAGCAGCACACAGAAGATGCCCACCATCGCCAGCGGACGGATGCCGCGGCGTTTGCGCACCTCCTCCACGACCTTCTGCTGCTGGACAGGATCGCTGATGTTGCGCGCGAAGCGGGGCGTCTGGGGCAAGACCACCGGCGCTAGCTCCGGGTCCTTCTCTTCGGTCAGGATGGGGATGGGCAGACGGTCCTTCTTTTCGTGGCAGGGCTCATAGACCCGCACGTCCTCCGGCTCGTCGTCTGGGACGGGCGGCGCCTCCGTGACAGGCGTCTCCTCTTCGGTCTCTCCGCCGGCTGTCGGCTCCCCGCTGAGGCTCCCGAAGAACTCCTCCACCATCTCGGCGACGCTCTCCTTCTGCTCCGGGACCGGAGCGGGGCGTTCCAGGCCCGCGATCTCCTCGGGGCAGCTCCCCTCCGGCGATACGGCCTCCTCAGGCGCGGTCTCCGGAGCGTCTTCCGCCTCCTCGTCCGTCTCCTCCTCGCCCTCGCGGAGGATGATGTCCACCATCATCTTCTCCAGGTCGGACAGCTCGCCGTCTTCCTTATGGAACAGCGTCGACGCGTCCGCGGGGTCGGCCAGATACTTGTTGTCCAGACAGCTCTCCAGCATGATGCGCAGGGCTTCCGGGTCGTGGATGCGCTCCTCGGCCTGGAACGCCGTCGCCAGCTCCATCACCTGGGCGAGACGCTTTCCGGCCCCTTTGGGCACCGGGAGCTTCTTGCCGCTGATGCGGGCCAGCTGTCCGCCGGACGTGGCGGTATCGAAAGGCAGCCGGCCTCCGCCCAGGCCGTAGTAGAGCAGCAGGCCCAGAGACCAGACGTCCGCCGCCGGACTGGTCTCCCCGTGCCAATAGAGTTCCGGCGCCACGAAGGCCAGTTCCTTCTCTGACCATCCCTCGGTCTTGGCAGGCCCGATGGCGTAATGCCCCTCCTCATCCACACTGATGTTCTCCGGATAGATGCCGCCGCGCCAGTTGCGCGGTCCGGTCTCGGCGTTGAGATGCTGACACAGCCCGATCACGAAGCGGCACAGCTCCTGCCGGTCCATGCGCAGCAGGCCCTCGCCGATGGCGTTCTCGGCGCGAAAGACTTCGCTCATATGATCTCCCCCTGTTGAGCACATGCTCTACGAGATCCAAAAGGGCCCTTTTCCCTGCTCTCCGTGTCGCAGGGGCGGACCTCTCCATCGTCTGTAGATCATTTTAGCATAGTGATAATATTATGTCAACTGAGAGAATTATGTGATCAAACTCTTTCTTCCAAAAAGCTGCGCAGAGCCGGCAGGCCATCGCTGCCGGGCACGACGGGGACGCAGGGGACGGATCCCGATGCGTCCCCTGCGTCCCCGCGTTCCTGTACATAGAACGGGGAGGGCTCGCGCCCTCCCCGCTCGTCACACGGCCATGCCTGGCTCCTCAGACGTCCCGTTCCACCCGCTCGGCCAGCTTCTCGATCCGGTCGGCGTGGCCGGCAAGCTCCTTGTTGGCGTGGCCTTCCAGCTTGCGGCAGGCGGCCAGCAGACGCTCCGCCGCGGCGATCAGGCGGGCGAAGGCCGGGCTCACACGCCGGCCGGTCCCGCTCTTTCGCTCCACGGGGACGCCCTCGGGCATGGCCAGGAACTGCCCGTGGAGCAGGTCGAAGCTGCAGCCGCTGTAGGGGGCGTAGGCCTGATAGCCGTGCTCCTCTTTCAGGCACTTGGTGAAGCTGTCGCAGCTGTCAGGGTCCCCGTGCTGCACGAAGACCATCTTCGGCTTCTCCCGGAAGCCCCCCAGCCAGCGCAGCAAGCCCTCCTTGTCCGCGTGGCCGCTGACGCCGGGCAGCACGTCGATCTGGGCCTTGACCGCGATCTCCTCGCCGAACAGCTTCACCTTGTCGGTCCCGTCCACCAGGATGCGGCCCAGAGTCCCTGCCGCCTGATAGCCCACGAAGAGCACCGTGCACTCCGGCCGCCAGAGATTGTGCTTGAGATGGTGGCGCACCCGCCCCGCGTCGCACATGCCGGAGGCCGAGAGGATGACCTTGGGGGTCTTGTCGTTGTTGATGGCCTTGGACTCCAGGTCGCTGATGGTGAGCTGCAGCCCGGAGACGCGCAGCGGGTCCCGTCCGGCGCGGATCATGCGCTGGGTATCCTCGTCCAGGAACTGGGTATCGCACTGCTGGAAGACGCTGGTGGCCTCGATGGCAAGGGGGCTGTCCACATAGACCGGGAAGTCCCCGTGACCGGTCACCAGGCCCCGCTCCTTGATCTCGCGGATGAAATAGAGGATCTCCTGGGTGCGGCCCACCGCGAAGGACGGGACGATCATGTTGCCGCCCCGGTCCAGGGTCGCCTGGATCCTGCTCGCCAGCTCCTTCACGTAGTCCGGCCGCTCCGCGTCGTGGAGCCTGTCGCCGTAGGTGGATTCGATGACCAGGTAGTCCCCGTCTTCCACGAACTGGGGATCCCGCAGCAGGGGCTGGCCAAGGTTGCCCACGTCGCCGGAGAAGACGATCTTCCGCGTCTCGCCCGCCTCGCTGAGCCAGACCTCGATGGCGGCGGAGCCCAGGAGATGGCCCACGTCGGTCATGCGGATGGCGACATCCCGATCGATCTGGATCCGCTCGCCGTAGGCGCAGCCCCGCAGACAGCCGATCGCGCCCAGGGCGTCGTCCATGTCAAAGAGGGGCTCGTTCTCCCGTTCGCCGGCGCGGCGGGCCTTGCGGCCCTGCCACTCGGCCTCGGTCATCTGGATGTTCGCGCAGTCGCGGAGCATGATGTCGCAGAGGGAGCAGGTGGCGGCGCTGGCATAGATCTGCCCGCGAAAGCCCTGCTTATAGAGCAGCGGGAGCCTGCCCGAGTGGTCGATGTGGGCGTGGGTCAGCAGGACGAAGTCGATATCCTTCGCCGAGACCGGCAGCTCCGCATTCACGAACAGATCCTTCCCCTGTTCCATTCCGCAGTCCACCAGGAAATTGCTCTCCCCCACCTCCAGGAGCATGCAGCTGCCCGTGACCTCATGGTCGGCGCCCAGGAACGTGATCTTCATCGGATGTGCCCTCCCCTGTTCGATGCTTTTTCCTTGCTTTATGTTTTTTCCTTGCTTTATGTTTATTGTACACCTCTGCGTCGGACCTTGCAAGTATCGCCGCAAGTTCGGCCCCTCATACCCGGGCGATACACAGCAGGACGGGCTGTATCGGACCGCAGCCGCGGCCGACCGGCGCCGCGCGCAGAAGAGCCGGGGCGCTCCCGCCCCCCGGCTCAAGGTGTCGACAAAGTGTCGACACCTTGAAAGACAAAAATGGGAACTTCCGAAAAAGTTCCCATTTTTGCGTATATCGAACGTGAGGGGGGATCCCATCCCCCTTCACCCTTCCCCCATGCTTGTCGAAACGATGCCGGATCGACTTGGTCTACAGTCTGAGCCGGGGAGCTCTCGCCCCCCGGCTCTTCCGCTTTTTATCGTATGCTCCTGTATCCCGTTCGTTCTCAGAACAGGCTGATCTGGCTGGTCTCCGGCAGGTCGCCCAGGGCGCCCAGCTCCTTCAGGATATCCAAGTGGGTCTGGCTGACCTTGGGGCAGGCGGACGACAGTTCTTCCACTGAGATGAACTCTCTCCCCTCGCTGCCCACCCGGGCCAGGTCCTCCGCCGCCGCCTCGCCCAGACCGGCCACGGCTACGAAGGGCGGGCGCAGCTGATAGGCCCCCACCGGGAGGAACTTTCGGGCGTCTGACTTGTAGAGCTCGATCGGCGCGAAGCTGAAGCCGCGCATGTTGAACTCATACACCGCCTCCAGGGTCACCAGCAGGTCCTCCTCGTTGGCGCTCAGGTCCGCACGGCGCTTCATCTCCTGGATCTTGCGCCGGACCGCATCCGTGCCGCCGCACATGAGCGCCTGGTCGAAGCCGCCCTTCTGGCTGCGCCGGTAGAAATAGGCGCTGTAGAAAGCCAGAGGCTCATGGACCTTGAACCAGGCGATGCGGAAGGCCATCATCACATAGGCCACCGCGTGGGCCTTGGGGAAGAGGTAGGCGATCTTGCGCGCGGACTCGATCCACCAGGCGGGGACGCCCATGCCCTTCATCTGCTCCTCGGCGTCGTCCGGGAACTTGCCGCTCTTCTTCACCTTGCCCTTGCGCACGGCCTCCATGGTCTTGAAGGCCAGCGCGGGGGCCATGCCCTTCTGGATCAGATAGAGCATGATGTCGTCGCGGCAGCCGATCGTCTCGCTGACAGAGGCCACGCCGTTCACGATCAGGTCGTGGATGTTCCCGGCCCAGACGTCCGTGCCGTGGGAGAAGCCGGACAGACGCACCAGGGTGTCGAAGTCCCTGGGCTGGGTGTCTACCAGCATCTGGCGGGTGAAGTTCGTGCCGAATTCCGGCACACCGATCGAGCCGGTCTTGCCGATGATGGGATCGTCGTCCGGCAGGCCCAGAGCGGCCGGGCTCGTAAAGATAGACATGGTGTCGGGATCGGACAGGGAGATCCTCTTGGCGTCCACCCCCGTCATGTCCTCCATCATGCGGATCATGGTCGGGTCGTCGTGCCCCAGCTCGTCCAGCTTCAGGAGGTTGGCCTCCATGCAGTGATACTCGAAGTGGGTGGTGATGATGCCGCTCTCCGGGTCGTCCGCCGGATGCTGGACCGGGCAGAAGTCCGTGACGTCCATGTCCTGGGGGATGACCACGAGGCCGCCGGGATGCTGGCCGGTGGTGCGCTTGATGCCCACCAGGCCCTGAGCGAGCCGGCCCTCTTCGGCCTTGCTCGCCTTGATGCCCCGTTCCTCCAGATATTTCTTCACATAGCCGTAGGCGGTCTTCTCGGCCAGCGTACCGATGGTCCCGGCGCGGAACACATGGTCCGAGCCGAAGAGGACCTCGGTATACTTATGGGCTTTCGCCTGGTATTCGCCGGAGAAGTTCAGGTCGATGTCCGGCGTCTTCTCGTTGCCGGGAAAGCCCAGGAAGGTCTCGAAGGGGATGTCGAAGCCGTCCCGGTCCATGCGCGCGCCGCACACCGGGCAGTCTTTCTCGGGCATGTCCGCGCCGCAGCCGTAGCTGCCGTCGGTGATGAACTCCGAATGGTGGCAGGAGGGGCATACGTAGTGGGGCGGCAGGGCGTTGACTTCGGTGATGCCCGACATGAAGGCCACGATGGAAGAGCCCACGCTCCCCCGGCTGCCCACCAGGTAGCCGTTCTCCAGAGAGTTCTGCACCAGTTTCTGGGCAGACATGTAGATGACGTCGTAGTTGTGGTCCAAGATGGTGCGCAGCTCAGTCTCCACGCGGCTGCGGACGATCTCGGGGGGATCGTCGCCGTAGATGCGGTGCATCTTGCCGTAGACCAGGTCCCGCAGCTGCTGGGCGGAGTTCTCGATCCGCGGGGGGAAGAGCTCTTTGGGCAGCAGCTCGATCGGCTCCACCAGATCCGCGATCGCCCGGGTGTTCGTGATGACCACCTCCCGGGCGGCCTCCTCGCCCAGATAGGCGAACTCTGCGAGCATCTCATCCGTGGTCCGGAAATAGATCGGGCAGTCCCGGTCGGCGTCGGAGAACTTCTTGGCCGCCTGGAGGATCTTGCGGTACTGCTCATCCTCCGGGTCCAGGAAGTGGACGTCGCTGGCGGCGACGACGGGCTTGCCCATCTTCCGCCCCAGTTCCAGGATCGTCCTGTTGTAGCCCTCCAGGACGCCCACGTCCTTTACGCGGCCGTTCTCCACCAGGAAGGCGTTGTTGTAGATCGGCTGGATCTCCAGATAGTCGTAGTAGGAGGCGATCTTTTTGAGCTCCGCGTCGGAAGCGCCGCTCATGACCGCGTCGTAGAGCTCGCCCATGCCGCAGGCGGAGCCCACCAGGATACCCTCCCTGTGCTGGTTGAGCAGGCTCTTCGGCACCGTGGGCACACGGTGGAAGTATTTCAGATAGGACTGGGAGATCATCTCGTAGAGATTCTTCAGACCGGTCCGGTTTTTGACCAGCAGGATCATGTGGTGCGTCTTGGCCACGTCGGTGCGCCTGAGGCGGTGGTAGACCTCCTCGATGCCGTCCAGATCCTTCGCTCCCTGCGAGCGCAGCATGGGCAGGAACTTGTCCATCATGCGCGCGACGACCATGGCGTCGTCCGAGGCGCGGTGGTGGTTGAACTGCGGCAGGCCGAGGTGGTTGGAGACGATATCGAGCTTGAAGCGGTTGAGCTCGGGCAGCAGCGCCTGACTCAGGGCCAGCGAGTCGAGGAAGACGGGGCTGAATCTCAGGCCCTGCCGCTGCGCGGCG
>JAFZOC010000286.1 GCA_017550765.1 Oscillospiraceae bacterium | reverse complement strand
TTGTCTACAGTCTGACGCCCCCGGTCGCATGACCGGGGGCGTCCTCTTATGCGTTATGCGTATGCGATATGTGTTATGCGATATGCGTGGCCACGATCCTTCGCGGATGCCGGCTCACTTGAAGGCCAGCAGGGCCAGGGAGACGATCCCGGCCGCCAGGATCTGGATGGGGAAGCCGCGGAAGGCCTTGGGGACCGCCTGCTCGTCGATCTTGGACAGCAGGCCCGCGAAAACGGGCAGCGCCGCCAGGAAGCCCAGGCCGGCGCCCAGAGCCGTCAGGACCGCGGTCAGCAGATCTGTCTCCGCCGCCGCCACCGCCAGGCCCAGCACCGCGCTGTTCAGGGCGATGACCGGGAAATACACGCCCAGCGGCTTTTTGAAGGCCTTGTCGGCCACGAGGCCCAGGAGCCAGGTCACCAGCAGGACCAGCGCCGCGAAGACCGGGATCTGCAGGTAGCCCAGCCCCTTGGGGGCCAGGAGGGCCGTCTGCAGCACCCAGGCGAGGGGCGCCACGATCAGCATCACGGCCAGGACGCTCAGGCCCAGGGCCAGGAGCTTCCCGCCCTTTTTGGCCGCGCCCAGCAGAGGCGTCACGCCCAGGAACTTCTCGAACACGAAGTTGTTGGCCAGGACGCCGCCAAGGATCAGAAGGACGATCTCTTTCGCGCTCATGCCTCTCCCTCCTTCTTCTCTTCCCGCAGGGCGGAGACCCATCCGGTGTCGGCCGTCCGGGCCGGGAAGATCTTGCTGACCAGCGCGGCCACCAGGCTCAGCACGATGAAGCCGCCGGGAGCCTGCAGCAGCAGGCCGATCTTATAGGGGGCCAGGAAGGCCAGCTCTTTCCCGGCGAAGCTGGCGGCGCCGAAGAGCTCCCGCAGGGCCGCCGTCACGAACAGCAGCAGCGCGAAGCACAGGCCCGTCAGCAGGGTGCCGCCGATGGATCTCTTCTCCGTCTGGGCGAAGACCAGCAGGTCCACCGCCACGACGGCCAGGTACAGCCCCAGCATCTCCAGGGCGGCGGGCAGGAAGACGCGCATCAGCAGCTGCACCGCGGCGGCAAGGCCGGCGGCGATCAGCACGATGGCGGCGATCCTCGCCTCCTCCGCGATCAGGGGGCTCAGGATGGTATAGAGCAGCCAGCTCCCCAGCAGCACCGCCAGGACCGCCGCGCCCATGTACAGGGCGGAGCGGACGTCGGCGGTGGCGCCCAGGGCAGGGCAGGCGCCCAGGAACAGGACCAGGACGGGGCTGGCCGCCAGGATCTTGCCTACAGGCTTTTTCTCGTTCATGCGTCCAGACCTCCATTCTCCGCGAGGACGCGGAAAGTCTCGAAGACGTCGGCCGTCGCCAGCTGCATGGCGCTGGAGCTGACGGTGGCCGTGGCGATCAGGGCCACGTCCTCGTTCCAGGTCTCCCCGGTCAGGCCCACGAAGCCCTCCCGGTAGGCGTCGGCGTCCATGCCGCCGAACTTGGCGAAGTACTCCTCCTCCTGGATCAGGGCGCTGATGCTGGTCTTCACGATCGCGCCGTTCTCATCCAGCAGGTAGTAGCTCTGGATCGCGTCGGCGAAGCCGCGGGTGCGGGCGGCGAAGCCGTACAGGACGCCCTCCTCGGTGGTGATGCGGTAGACGCCCACCACGGAGTTGACCACGGGCAGCGGCAGGGCCTCCACTTCGGCGCCCTCGCCGGCGATCCGCTGGAACTTGGCGATGTCGCTGTCGGTGAAGGGCTTGAGCTCCCGGGCGACCACCTCGCCCACGGCGGCCCTGGCGGCCTCGCTGAGGGCCTCGGTGGAGTCGTTGCCGTCCACATCATAGGCCTGCAGCAGGCCCTCCACATTGGAGAGCACCACATAGCCCTTGCCGCCGTCCTGGATCAGGAACGCGGCCAGGGTGCCGATGTCGGACTTCCAGCCGGCCTGGAGGATATCGCCCTCCACGGCCAGCTCCTCGGTGCTGGCGGCCAGGCCCGGGGCCAGGACCGGGATCAGCTCCCTGAGGATCTGGCTGTCGTCCTTGACGCCGGCGCCCACCAGGTCGTTCCCGATCAGGGCGTCGAAGCCGGCCAGGACGGCGTTCTTGAACGCGGTGGAGGAGACGGTCATGTTGGCGACCAGCTCCACCTCAGGCAGGGCGGAGTCCTGGCCCACGAAGCTGGCGGGCAGGCCCGCGCCGCTGATATCGCGCTCCTCAGCGGGATAGGCGGTGACTTCCATGCCGGAGATCTTGCCCTCCCGGTCCACGCCCATGGAGAACTCGATCGGCTCCTTGGTGTAGCCGTCGCTGGTGGTCAGGGCCAGCACATAGCCCAGGCCGTCGCGCTCGGCGTAGATGCTCTGCACGGCCGCGGGGACCTCCTGCAGCGCGGAGGCGGCAGGATCCTGGGCGTCATAGATCAGGTCGAAGGCGGCGGAGCCGGGCAGCAGCGCCAGGAGCATCTCCTGGCCCGCGGCGGCAGCCGCCTCTTCCTCGGCGGCCTGGCGCGCCTGGACGATGGGGGCGGTCCAGCGGTCCAGACCGTAGAGCGCGCCGCCCAGGACCAGGACGATCAGCAGCAGGGCGAGGGCAGTTTTGAGGCTCTTTTTCATCTCACACACCTCCCAGCGGCTTTCTGCGGGTGATCTTCTCCAGCACCGGGCTCAGGATGTTCATGAACAGGATGGAGAAGGAGACGCCCTCGGGGTAGGAGAAGAACTGGCGCACGGCGAAGGTGATCAGGCCGCAGCCCAGGGCGAAGAGCAGCTTCGCCCGCAGGGTGATGGGCGTGGAGCTGTAGTCGGTGGCCATGAAGATGGCGCCCAGGAACAGGCCGCCGCCCAGGATCTCATAGAGCGCCAGGGAGAAGCTCCCGGTGGCGATCAGAGACAGGACGAACACCGTGCCGATGAAGATGACGGGGATCTGCCAGCGGATGACCCTGCGGGCCAGGAGATAGCCGAAGCCCAGCAGCAGGGCCAGGATGCAGGTCTCGCCCACGGCGCCGCCGCGCAGGCCCAGGAACATGGCGCCCAGGCCCGGCAGGGCCTCGGCGTTCCTCTCGGCGATCAGGGCCAGGGGGGTGGCGGAGCTGACGGCGTCCGCCGTGGTCTTGAACAGGGGGCTGGGGGCCGCGCCGCCGCCCACGGTGGCGAAGGCCAGCAGCATGAAGACGCGGGCGGTGATGGCGGGGTTGGCGAAGTTCTTGCCGATGCCGCCGAAGAGGCACTTGACCAGCACGATGGCGAACACGGCGCCCACGGCGCATTGCCAGAGCTCCACATAGGTGCTCAGGTTCAGCGCCAGCAGCAGGCCCGTGACCACGGCGCTCAGGTCGCCGACGGTCTGTTTCTTTTTCGCGAGCACGTTGAAGAGGGCCTCCGCCAGGACGGCGGAGACGACGCAGACGGCCACGATCTCCAGGGCCTTCCACCCGAAGAGCAGCACCGCCGCGACGGTGGCGGGCAGCAGGGCGACGATCACGTCCAGCATGATGCGCCGGCTGTCAGCGCCGCTGTGGATATGGGGCCCGGAGGACATGACA
This sequence comes from Oscillospiraceae bacterium, assembly GCA_017550765.1. Next base: position 4,041 of record JAFZOC010000286.1, on the reverse strand, counting down.
GGTCGATCCATGGCTCACTTCCCCCCTTCCTTCTGTTTGCGCTCCCAGCCGCGCAGCCAGCCGATGGCCGCGGTGTTGGTCTCGGCCAGGGGGCGGTGGGCGGGGCAGACATAGCTGCAGCAGCCGCACTCCATGCAGACCCGGACCTGCTCGCGCTGCAGGATGGCGGCGCGCTCCGCCTCATCCTCCCGCTCCATGGCGTAGGAGAAGGCGGTGGGATCCAGGCCCAGCGGGCAGACGGACACGCAGCGCCCGCAGTGGATGCAGGGCGAGGGGGCCGTCTTCCGGGCGTCCTTCTCGTCCATGATCACCACGGCGTTGGTGGCCTTCAGGACGACGGCGTCCAGGGACTCCTTGGGCTTGCCCATCATGGCGCCGCCGAAGAGGATCTTGCCCGGCTCCGCCTTCAGGCCGCCGCAGGCTTCCACCAGATCGCGGACCGTCACGCCGATGGGGACGATCAGGTTCCTGGGCTCCTTCACCGCGGAGCCCTCCACGGTGAGGATGCGCTCCACCATGGGCATGCCGGTGACGAAGTACTCCGCCATCTTGACCAGGGAGTAGACGTTGATGATGATCACGCCCAGGCTCGCCATGCGCTGTCCCTTCTCCACCACCTTGCCGGTGGCGTTGTAGAGCAGGACCTGCTTGGCGCCCTGGGGATAGACGCTGGAGAGCTCCAGGACCTTCACCGCGGGGTCGTCCTTGAAGCGCTCCCGCAGGGCGGCGATGGCGTCGGGCTTGTTCTTCTCGATGCCGATGATGAACTCCTCGCTGCCCAGGAAGCGCTTGAGCAGCTCGATGCCCTTCTGGATCAGGTCGCCGTACTGGAGCATGACCCGGTGGTCGCAGGTGATATAGGGCTCGCACTCGGCGCCGTTGATCAGGACGGTGCTGATATGGCTCTTCTGCGCGGCGGAGAGCTTGGACCAGACCGGATAGGCCGCGCCGCCCAGGCCCACCGCGCCGCTGGCGCGGACGCACTGGAGGAACTCGTCCAGGTCCTTGGGATCGGGGATCGCAAGGTCGGGGCAGCGCTCCATCTTCCCATCGCTCTCGATGCGGATGGCGGTGGCGCTGATGCCGCCCATGCTGAAGGGCCCGATCTCCTTCACGGTGCCGGAGACGGACGCGTGGATGTTGGCGCTGCCGCGGTCCTTCTCCCTGGCGATGCACTGGCCCACGCGGACGTAGTCGCCCACCTGGACGATGGGCTCCGCCGAGGTGGCGCTGTGGGAGTTCATGGGAGAGACCGGCAGAAGGACTTCTTTGGGGATGGGGATGCGCACGGGCTCCATTCCGGCCGTGCTCTTGAGATGGGGCAGTTTCAGGGTCGAGATGCTTTTTCTCGGGCTCAAGGCTCCCGCCTCCTTCCTATTGGTTCATGGGTCGAACGGGGCGACATGGCCCCGATGGGGATCGCGCGGTGTTTCCCTAAGCGTCCCGGAACGCCTCGAAGCCGCTGGAAAAACGCTGTTCCCCGTCCGGGAAGATCCAGCAGACCTCCACGCCCTCCAGGCTCTCCGCCAGGGCAAGGCTCTCCGCATAGGGCATGCAGAAGAGCGCGGTAGAGAGGGCGTCGGCCAGGCCGCTGTCCCTGGTGAGGACGGTCAGGGCGGCGTAGTAGTTCGCGGGATAGAGGGTGTCCGGGTCGATGATGTGGTGATAGCGCTGTCCGTCGGCGACGAAGAAGCGCTCGTACACGCCGGAGCTGACGCAGGCGATGTCCCGGATGCGCAGGTACAGGGCATAGGCCCCGTCGGGGTCGGCGGGGTCCCGGACGCCGGTGCGCCAGCCGCTGCCGTCGGGGCGGTCCCCGATGATGCGGATGTTGCCGCCGATGTTCAGCACATAGCCCGCGGCGCCCTGCTCTTCCAGGTAGCGGGCGGCCATCTCCGTGGCGTAGCCCTTGCCCAGGGCCCCCACGTCGATGGACGCCTCAGGGTCCGCGATGCGCACGGTCCCGGCCTCCGGATCCAGCTCCAGCAGCTCGATGTCCGTGTGGCGCCCGGCCTCCCGCAGCTCCTCCTCCGAGGGGATGCGGGCGCCGGAGGGATCTTGTCCCGCGGCCTCCCGGCACGCGTGCCAGGGGCGGAGCACCGCGCCCAGCATCACGTTCATCTGCCCGCCGGTGAGCGCATACATCTCCTTGGCGTAGAGCAGCAGCTCCATCAGATCCGGATCCACTGCCAGGGGCTCTCCCCCGGCGGCCTTGTTGACGGCGCACAGGCCCGTCACGCCGCTGTACTCGTGGTAGATGTCGAGCAGCTCGTGGTAATGGGCCAGGATAGATGAAACAGCGGCAGAACGGTCGTCGAACCGTTCTGCCGTATCTCCCGAGTAGTCGTATACATAGGAGACGGTGTCGAAATAGGAATAGTAGACCTTTCCCTTCGGTTCGATCTTGCCCGGCTCCTCGGTGCTCTGCGCAGGCGCCGCCGGCGCGCCGCAGCCCGCGAGGACCGCGGCGGCCAGCAGCAGGGCGAGTAGCGGGAGGGCCCTGTGAGTGGACCTCATCCGTCCGTCTCCTATGATCTGTGTGCTATCGCTCAGCGAGCGTGCTCCATGGCGCGCAGCAGGACCGCGATCATGCCGTTGACGCTGATGGAGACGGAAGCGTGCAGCTCCTCGTCCACGAAGACGACGTGGCTGCCGTCCTCGACGGTCTCCAGGGCGGTGACTTCCTCAGCGGTCTTCTCGAGCATGGCCTGCTCGAAGTTGGCGGCCTGGATGTACCACTCCACGGCGCCGATCTTGCTCATGCCGTAGTCTTCCTTCAGCTCGCGCTTGGTGCCGTTGAACTTGGCCTCGCCGATCTCGCCGGCGGCGTTGATGGCGATCTTGGGCTGGATGGCATCCTGCAGGTCGGCCAGGATCTTGCCCTCGCCGTCCAGGACGACGGCGGCGAACTCGGTGTACAGATTGGCGGAGCCGTCTTCCTCAGCGGTAGCGGCCTTGGACTCTTTGGCGTTGGAGATGCAGGCCAGGCCCACGGTGAAGGGCTCGGCGGCGGTGAAGCTCATGCCCTGCTCGTCGGCGCAGGCCTTGGCGATGGCTCCCATGAAGTCCGCGATGGACATGGAGACGGAGGCGTGCAGCTCCTCGTCCACGGCGACGATGTGGCTGCCTTCCTGCACGGTCTCGATGGCGGCGACTTCCTCGGCGGTCTTGCCGATCACGTAGGCCTCAAAGTTGGCGGCCTGCTCGAACCACTCCAGGCCGATGGCGGAGGCGCCCTTCATGTTGTAGGCGTCTTCCAGCTCGACCTTGCTCTTGAAGGTCGTCTCGGTGTCCACCAGGCCGTCGGTCACGTCCATCTTGTTCTGCGCCACGTCGATGCGGCAGGCAACGATCTTGCCCTCGGCATCCAGCACGACGGCGGCGACGGTGGCGTCGACCTGGGCGTTGTGCTTCTCGGAGTTGGAAGAGGCGGTGCTGACGACGATGCCCATGCCGAGCTTGTACTCAGCCTCGGCGGCGGGCTCTTCCACGGGGGTCTCTTCGACAGGGGCTTCCTCGACGGGGGCTTCCTCGACGGGCTGCTCGGCGGGCTGCTCGGCGGGAGCTTCCTCGACGGGCTGCTCGGCGGGCTGCTCCTGCTGGGCGGGCGCGGTCTGACCGCAGGCGGCCAGCGCGAACAGCATGCACAGCAGCAGCGCGATCGCAGTGATCTTCTTCATTTCATTTTTCTCCTATCATATCGTTTTTGCTTTTGCGGTATCTTTCCCGCAAAGCTTATGCATTATATCACAGTCCTTCGATCCCGTCAATGCTTAGAACTATCTAACTTTTTTCCTGTTCACGCCCTGTTCGTCCCGGCCCCCGGGGAGCGCCGGCGGCGGGACGGGCGGGACGGGCAGGACGGGCCGTCTGCCGCCGGCCCGTCCCATCCCCCCTCCGACGCTGTGCGGCGCGTCAGCCGGCCTGTGCCGACAGGTCCCTCGGCATGCTCGCGCGCCACCCCCGGCGTCGGACGGGACCTCGCCGGCGCAGGTAGTCAGACCGTAGGCAGATCCGAACCGGCATCGTTTCGACAAGCAT
>JAFZOC010000029.1 GCA_017550765.1 Oscillospiraceae bacterium | reverse complement strand
GTCGGTGTCGGCAGCTCGCCGATGGCCGCGCCCGCGACCGCTTCCAGGGTCGCCGGATCCACCGTGCCGGCGCCCGCGTCAAAGGTCACCGTGATCGCGATGGGAACGGTCTTGGTGTCGGTGTAGGTCACGCCGTCCAGCACCACCGTAGCAGTGTAGACTCTCTCGTAGCCCACGACCTCGGAGCTGAGCTCCGCATCGACGGTCTCGGTGTGCTCGGGATCGTTCTCACAGACGAAGGTCGCGGTGGCGCTGCTGTAGTCCTCCGCCCACTCCCAGGTGGGCTCGCCCCAGGCGTGGCCGCTGCCGTGCACAACGAGATCTTCGATCTCATCGAGCTCCAGCTCTTCATTACGCTCCAGAGTGTCCACTTCGCCTTCGCTGTCCAGGCAGCCGACGGTGAAGTTCAAGGTCACGAGGACGGTCCCCGCTTCGATGTAGTCGTCCACGGCGGTGCGGACGGGAAGCTCTGCGTTATCGCTCACCCTGTTGGCATAGGCCATGGTGATGATGCCTTTTTCGTCGTCTACGTGGACGGATGTGATGCTCACGTCCTCGTTGACCTCAAAGTCGACGAAGGTCATGTTCTCGGGATCGTAGGCCAGGGAGATGAGGCCGTTGTGGCTGTCCTCGGTCTCTGCGATCTCGATGGTGACGGAGCTCTCATGCTCCTCATTGTACTCGCCGCCCTCTGCGCTGCGGACCACGGCGGGCAGCCCGGTGGCTGCGAAGTGGATGCCGGGGGCATGCAGGCTGGTCAGACGGCCCAGCATATCCTGCGGCTCGTCCACCGGCTCGGGCTCCACGGGAGCGATGATGCCGATCTCGCCCTCGTCCGGGAGGGGCTCCTCAGCAGGCTCCTCGGCGGGATCTTCCACCGGGGAGATGACGGGCAGCTCGTCCTCTTCGGGCAGGGCACCGGTCTCCGGCAGCTCCTCGCGGAAGCTGATGGGATGACCGAAGGCCGCCTCCAGACGGGCGCGCACGTCGGCGGTCACCAGGTCGTTGTAGCCGGCAACGGGATGCAGATCCAGGGACTCGACCGCGAGCTCGTCGCCCACGGAGGCGGGAGCGGCGGAGCCGTTGACGTAGACGCCGGCCACAGGCCACACGTCCTCGCCGAAGTTGCCGGCGTTGTAGATCTGCTTGGTGCTGGGCACGATGATGATCAGCTGGCAGTCCTCATCGGTGGTGTGCGTCCAGTAGAGGTTGGTCCCATCGTAGTAGAGGGACTGGTACAGGAAGCTGGTGCCGATGCCGGTGTCCACCACCAGGGTCGGCGCGCTGAAGGTAAAGCCTGCACTGTTGCTGTAGCTCTGTGTCGTCTGCCAGATCTTGCCGGTCTCATCCAGGAAGTAGTAGCCGCAGCTCTGCGCGCCGACGTTCCTGGCGCAGACGGCGGCCACATAGGCGTCGCCAACGTCGGTCTCGGTCAGATCCAGCAGACCGTAGGGCAGGCCGGAGTACATGGCGCTGTTGCTGTCATCGGGATCCTCGTGGTCCGGATCCACGTTGCCCAAGATCAGGTAGCTGGCGAAGCCGTAGACCATGCAGTTCAGGCCGTAACTGGTAAAGCCCGTGGGACCTCTGGCGACGCCGAAGGCGCCCACGAAGTTCTGGCTGAACTCGGTCAGGGCGTAGGTGCTGCGATTCACCGTATAGAAGGTGGTGCTGATATCGCTGGTGTCCAGGGTGCCGGCGTAGAGAGTGCTGGCGTTGAACATGTAGGCGCTGGTCAGGTAGGTGCCCACCGCAGTGTTGTGGGACTTGGTCCAAGTGGGCAGGTTGTTGGCGTTGAAGCTGGAGAAGTACACTTCGCCTTCCTCGTCCCAAACGATGCCGTTGAGGGCCTTGTTGATGACCGTGACCGTCACGGGGCACTCGGCGAACTTGGTCGCGTCCCCGTTGGCGGTGGCGCGGATGGTGGTGCTGCCGGCGGCCACCGCGGTGACGCGGCCGAACTGGTCCACCTTGGCGATGCTGGTGTTGGCGCTGGACCAGGTGACCGTGCGGTCAGCAGCGGTCAGCGGCTGGACCTTGGCGGTCAGATCCGCGGTATTGCCCTTGTATAGATCCAGCTCGCCCGGCGTGATCGTGACGGAGGAGACGCCGTAGGGATCCACGTCATAGCTGATCACGGTCTTCTGGTACAGGTACACGCTGTTGGTGGCCGTGTTGACGCTGAAGGTGTTGCTGTAGTAGCGCAGGTACCGGGTCGTCGTGCTGAAGGTACCGGTCTTGATGCTCAGCCTGTTGTTCGAGCCGTCCCAGGTCCAGTCTCTGCGGCTGGTGTCCTTGGTGATGGTCAGATTGTTGTTGTTGCTGAGACGCAGATACCAGCCGTTGTTGTTGAAGGTATAGGTCCCGTTGGAGCTGCCGGTGCCGGCGGTCCAGACGGCGGTGGCGGACACGTCCTTGCTGTCGATGTAGGCCTGACCGTTCGTGTCAGCGTTGCCACCGTTGATGGTGAGGGCGTTGGTGGCGACGGTCGCCGTGGAACCGGAAGTATTCAGCGTGTAGTTCAGGGCATATCCTCCGCCGGAGCTGCCGCTGTTGACGATCAGGTACTCCTCGCCCGCCGTCACGGTGCTGGTGCGGACGTAGACGGTCTTCTCCACATGGGTGTTGTCGTTGACCTTGACGGCCACAGCGGCCTCGTTGCCCGCGTAGTCGCCGGCGAAGACGGCCACATAGCCTTGGGCGTTGGCGATGGCGTCAGAGGCGTCGAAAGTGACGGAATAGCTGGCGGTGCCGGGAGCGGCCTCGGAGTAGACCACATCGCCGTCCAGGCTCATCACGGCCACATAGGCCAGGGCCCGGTCGTCGCTGGCGGAGACCGTGAGCTGGCTGCCGTTCAGGGTGGCGTCGCCGATCTGAGGATCGGTGTCGTCCACCACGAAGTCGAAGCCCATATAGGCGCCGCTGCCCAGGACGTTGCTCTCGAGCACGGCGTTGAAGCCCGCGGTGTTCAGGACGCCGGCGTACGCGCCGGTGTAGTCCTCGTTCTGGACCATGGCGTTGTACTCGGGGATGGCATAGAAGCCAATGCGGAAACGGTCGCCCTCAGCGAGGCCGTAGGCGCCGGGCGTCTTGTTCACGTTATAGAGCTTCGTGGTCAGGCCCTGCCAGCCGCCGCTCTGCGAGTACCACATGCCGCTGACATTGTTCCCGATGACCGTGGAGCTGATCACGTCGGTGACCTGGCCGTCCTCATCCACATGAGACACGGCGAAGCCCGTGGTGCCCGCGGCGCGGATCAGGTTGTAGGCGATGGTCTGGATGGTGGTCCCGCTGTTGATCGCCAGGCGGTCGACGGGGAACTCCTCCTCGACCATGTAGGGGTTGCCGCTGAACTTCACAGCGGTGCCGTTCATCTGCACCGTCATGTAGTTGGTCTTTTCAGGGTCATTGCCGCTGTAGTTCGACTGGGTGCTGCCGTAGAGTTTATCGGTATAGGTGGCAGTGTCGAACATGGTGGCGTCCGTCCAGGAGCCGTAGAAGCCCAGGATGGGGATGCTGTGGGTGTGGGCATAGTCCACGCCCTCCCGGTCGGAGGTCGTGCAGTCCACATAGGTGAAGCCCTGGATGTAGGCGCCGCCGGTGAAGAGCTCGTCCAGATCGGCCTTGTCCGCTTCCAGCAGCTGGATCCGGACCGCCACATAGCGGGAGCCGTTGGCCGGGACCACGCCGTCGGCCAGCGCGCCGGGTCCGTCTTCGCCTTCCCAGCCTAGGAGCAGATAGGCGTCCAGGGAGGTGACAAGGCCGTCGCCGTCCAGGTCGGCGGCGTCAAGATCTACATCTTCCTCTTCCTTCTCGTAGGTGAGGTAGTCCAGGATGGCCTGGGCGTCGTCCTTGTCGGTGTCGCCGTCCATGTCCACGTCGTGGCCTTCCACCGGGGTCGTGCTGCCTTCCGCCGGCGCCCACCAGTAGGCCACGTCGGCGCCTAGGCCGATGGTCTCGCGGGACATGAGCAGATCGCCGTTGGCGTCCTGCCCGATCCCCTGGGTGAAGAGCACGGTAGACAGATCGAAGCTCAGATCTTTGTCGGTCAGGTTGTAGATGGTGAAGCCGTAGCTGTAGTCGCCCTTGCGAGCGGGGTCGTCGCCGAACTCGAACTTCACTTTGCCGTCAGCGGCGGCGCCGGTCAGGCCGGTGAGGCCGCTGTTGGTCTCGGACATCATGATGACCGAGGAGGCGGTGACGGCCTTGGACACATCCGCCAGGCCTGCGCCCTGCTGCAGGATGGGCAGATAGCTGCCGCCCGGCTGCATGGGCGTAGCGGTGGACATGAGCAGGCTCTGGGTGATGGCGCGGGTGCTGTATCCGGAGGCCAGCTCGTCGTTGCGGCCCTGGATGGGCTGCTCCCGCAGATACTCGGCCAGCACGCCGGTAAGGCCGGCGATGTGCGGCGCAGCCATGGAGGTGCCGCTCATGGACTCATACTGGTCGGAGCCGCCGGGGTTGTTGGCTTCTCCGTTGTGGGTGCCGTTCACGGAATAGATATCGCCGCCGGGGGCGGTGATCTCCGGCTTCATCAGCAGGGAGCCGGGGACGCCCCAGGAGCTGAACTCGGTGATGGTCGCCTCGCTGCG
>JAFZOC010000285.1 GCA_017550765.1 Oscillospiraceae bacterium | reverse complement strand
GGGGATATTGGACTTGTTGTCCGCGTTGACCTGGACGCTGCCCAGATAGACGTCGTAGCGCTGCGGCCCGAAGCGGAAGATGTACCGGCAGATGCGCCCGGGCAGGAGCCCGCTGTCGATCGTGCCGAAGATGTCGCCCAGGCGGATCACCTGCGCCGTGCCGTCGTCCCGATAGGTGGCGCGGATGTCGTCCTGGCCGTCGCCGTTCAGGTCCCACTCGATGCAGACGCCGCCCACGTGGCTGCCGAAGATCCAGGCCGCGGTCAGGGCGTCCAGCTCGTGGACGCCGTCCTCCAGCTCGAAGACGCAGGTCTCCGCGTCCGCCAGCACGCCGGTCAGCGTGACGTTCTCGGCGGGCATGGCGAAGCTCCAGTTGTCCAGGCCGGTCTGCTCAAGCTCCGTGTCGCCGTAGAAGACCTGGGCCAGATACTTGCCGCCGGGAATGGTATAGATGTCCGAGCGGATCTCCACGACGGTGCCCGGGCGGGCCTCCGTGACTTCTGTTCCGTCTACATAGAAGCGGACGTAGTCGCCGCCGAGGGTGTAGGTCTCGGGGCCGGGGATCTCGATGCTCTCGGTGTCGATCCAGACGGAGCGGTCCGTCGTGCTGTACGATGTGGTGAAGGACAGGTCGTTGAGCAGCGTCACCCGGGTGTCCGCGGTGAGATAGTAGCCCTGGTCCGCGTGGATGCGGATGGTGGCGTAGTAGACGCAACCGGGCTGGAAGCTGCCGGTCTGCTCCCCTTTCGCGCCGGTGGCCTGGTCCGCGCCGTTCTTCCAGATGGTGTACATCTCGCCCACATGCGGCGTGTAGAAGGTGGCCCAGGGTCTGCCCTCGAGCACGAAGCTGTCGCCCAGCTCGGGCAGGGCCAGGGACAGCTCCACACTGTCAACTGCTACCTCCGCCATAGTGAAAAAGTCGGAGGTCAGGACCAGGTTGCCGTCATCCCGCTTGTAGGGGAAAACAGTCCCGGAGCTGCTGTCCATGCTGGTGCCATCGCTGAAGGAGAGGACGGCGCCGGGATCGTCGCCAAAGCACCAGCCGGGATTCGGCGCCACGATGATCTCCACGCAGTACTGCTTGCCGGGGACGAAGCTGCTTGGCGTCCCGACCCCGTGCTCCTGGAGCTCGTACCAGCGTGCGCTCACCACCGTGTACTTGGAGGCGTTGACCACGTTGGGCGTCACGGTGGCGGGGGCCAGGCCGCTGTAATTTCCGCCGGGGGCGGGGAGCTGCACGTTCAGATCCACATAGAGGCAGGTCACAGGCTCCTCCGCGAGGGCGAACCATGCGTTAACGTACACGTCGCCGGGCTCATCCGCCACATAGAAGGACAACTCGTCAGTGATATCCTCGCCGATCTGCTCTGAATCGCGGGCTGCGGTCATCCACTGGAGACGGTAGCCGTTTTTGGCCGCCACGCCGAAGATGAGGGTGTCCCCCACCTTTGGCCTGGAGTCGTTGGGCAGTACATAGCCGGCAAAGGCAGAGTTGTTGACAGAACCGTCGGCATTCAAGACATGGTTGGTCACGAAGACCCGGCGGTACTGGGCGGCGGCCTCCGGATCCAGGCTGAAGGAGCCGGTGCATACGCGCAGGGAGCCGTCGGAATACAGCTCTGTATACTTGACGCTTCCCTCGTAGAGGGTCACCACCGTGTCCTCGCTGAAGGAACATCCCTCCACGGGGGTCAGTGTGAACTCAGTGAAGTACACACCGTCCCGGGTGAAGAAACCAGCGCCCAGGCCGATACCGCCGCTTTCCTGGTTGGCATCGTTGTACCAGATGGCGTCGGATACGGTGAAGCGGGCGTTCGCGGGCAGGATGAAGCCCACCGGGCAGCCCTGGGGATAGTCGCCGCCCTCCTGGAACATCTGGATCCCCAGTGAGACCTCACGGAGGGTCACGCTCTGCAGCTCGATCTCATCGCCCACGATATGCAGCCGGCCCTCGGCGTCCACGCTCTCCGTGGCGCCGGCGCTGAATGCGTAGCTGTCGGGATCGGCGTCGCCGGGATCGTGATAGAGCAGCAGGCAGCTGTTATCGTTCATGAAGTACCAGTTGGCATGGGGCGTCAGGACGATCTCGGCATAGTACTTGGCGCCAACCTGGAAGCTGGCGGGAGGCTGGCCCTGGCAGCCGCTGCCGGTACCGCCGTACCAGTAGACGGATCCCACATCGAACCATCTGCCTTCGGCGTTGAGCACCTGGCCGGGGACGGGGCCGGAGTAGCTGCCGCCGGGCAGGGGCTGCTCCAGCAGCAGGGACATATGCTGCGACAGGGGCAGTTCGACGTCGTCGCGCGTGAAGCAGACGGCGATCTCCAGGCAGCCATAGTCCTCCGGGACGGTGAAGCCCATCTCCTCGGTGGCGTCATAGCCCATGCGGACCCCGTCGTCATAGTAGACGTACTGGAGCTTGTAGCCGGGGGCCGGCGTGGCCGTCACGATCACCTCGTCGCCGGGCATGGGATGGGCGGGCCAGTAGCTGGCCGTGCCGCCGTTCATGTCTGGGAGGAAGTGATGATCGTCGTCATAGACCTCCACCGAAAAATGCACCGTGAGCCCGCTGGAGGGCTGGTCGGTAGAGGGGACGTTGGTGTTCGGGCTCTTGACGGTGACGCTGCCGTCGGCGTTGCGGGTGATCGTGAAGTCGCCGTCAATGCTCTCGAACACGCTGCCGTCGGGCATGGTGAGCTCTACGTCGAAGTTGTCCGCAAAAGCCCAGCCCTCATTGGGCCGCAGGGTGAAGAGAACGTAGTACTCCGAGCTGGCATAGAAGCTTCCGGGGCATTGCCCGTTGGCGTTGCGCCAGGAGGCGTCCGTCACGGTGAACGCGGAGGGCGCGAAAGCCAGGGAGCTCTGGCTGAGATACTTGGTGATATCGGGCACGGCCGGCAGGCTGTCGTAGCCGTTGGGGTCGGGGTAGCCCAGGCGCACCGCCGCGCCGGGGAGCTCCATGATCC
>JAFZOC010000284.1 GCA_017550765.1 Oscillospiraceae bacterium | reverse complement strand
GGCATTCCTGTGCCATCGCCTCCCGGCTCACCACGGGACGCCTCATCGGCATCGACCGGGACCCCTCCGCCATCCAGAGGGCAGGCGCGCGCCTGGCCCCCTTCGCGGACCGGGCCACTCTGGTCCACGGCGATTTCAGCGATACCGCCCGGATCCTGGACGATCTGGGCATCCAGGGAGCCGACGGGATGCTCTTCGACCTGGGGGTCTCTTCCCCGCAGCTGGACGAGGCGGAACGCGGCTTCTCCTATATGCACGACGCGCCGCTGGACATGCGCATGGACACCAGCGCGTCGCTCACCGCGTACGACGTGGTGAACGGCTGGAGCCAGGAGCGCCTGGAACGGATCCTCTGGGACTACGGCGAGGAACGCTACGCAAGGCGTATCGTGGCCGCGATCCTGGCGGCCCGCGCGAAAAAGCCGGTGGAGAGCACCCTGGAGCTGGTGGAGATCATACGCTCCGCCATGCCGGCCGCGGCGCTGCGGGAGAAGCAGCACCCGGCCAAGCGCAGTTTCCAGGCGATCCGGATCGCCGTGAACGACGAACTGGGACAGATCCAGCAGATGATGGACACCGTGCCGGACAAGCTGAACGTGGGCGGCAGGCTCTGCGTGATCAGCTTCCACTCCCTGGAGGACCGCATCGTCAAGAGCGCGATCGCCCGGCGGGAGAACGGCTGCACCTGTCCCCGGGAAGCGCCGGTCTGCACCTGCGGCTTCGTGCGGACCCTGCGCAGCGTGAGCCGCAAGCCGATCCTTCCGACCCAGGAGGAGATCGAGAACAACCCCCGCGCCCGCAGCGCGAAGCTGCGCGTGGCGGAGAGAGTGTGATGGGATGTCGAGAAGCGCGGAGATCCTGTTCCGGTCCGTCTGCCTGGGCTTTTCGGCGGTGCTGACGGTCCTGGCGCTGCTGTGCGCGATCCGCACGGCCGCCTGGAACGACCGGGCGGCGCAGCGGGAACAGGAGGTCCGGCAGCTCCGGGAGGAGAACGCGAGGCTCCGGGCCCGCTGTGAGGACAGCCTGAGCCTGGCAGAGATCGAGAGATACGCCCGGGAGGAGCTGGGCATGCAGTTCCTGCAGGGCGAGCAGATCGTGGTGGTAGAGACGCCGATCGAGTAAAAACGAACAGACCCGAAGAGGGATCTTTGGATCAGCCGCAGAATATGCTTTCTCCGGAAAGGATGCGGGTGATCGAGATGAGGAACGACCGTTCAAGGGACCCGGCCCCCGAGCCGGGGCGCCGGATGCTCCGCCGCACGCTGCTGTTGATGGCGGTGTGCGGCGCGATCGCGTTCACGGTCCTGCTGGCGAGACTGTATCGGCTGCAGATCGTGGACCACAGCTTCTACGAGCAGCGGGCGATCGAGCAGCAGCTGCGGGAGGCCCCCACGTCTCCCGAACGCGGCACGATCTACGATACCAGAGGCCGCGTGCTGGCGATCAGCGCCTCGGTGGACAACGTCTATCTGAGCCCGGCGGAGATCGAGCGCTACGGCGAGGACCGGGAGCTCATCGCCCGGGAGCTGAGCCGGATCCTGGATCTGGGCTATGACGAGATCCTGGAGAAGAGCGGGCGGACAGGCTCCTGGTATGTGACCGTGGCGCGGAAGGTCGAGCGGGAGCAGGCAGATCAGATCCGCGCGCTGAAAGACCGCTACGGGCTCCGCGGCGTCCGTCTGGAGCCCGATACCAAGCGCTACTATCCGGAGTCCTCCCTGGCCTGTCATGTGATCGGCTTCGTGGGGACGGACAACACGGGCCTGGACGGCATCGAGGCCCGCTACGACGAGGCGCTGACCGGCACCGCCGGCAGGACGGTGCGGGCCACCAACGCCTTCGGCACGGAACTGCTCTTCACCGGGAACGAGGAATTCCGCCCGGGCGCGGACGGCTATGACATCGTGACCACGATCGACGCGACCATCCAGTACCTCGTAGAGAAGCATCTGCGGAAGGCGGTGGCGGACTATGACATCCGGAACGGAGCCGGCGCGATCTGCATGGATGTGGACACCGGCGCGATCCTGGCCATGGCCTCCCTGGACGGGTACGACCTGAACGACTTCCTGGCGCTGAGCGAGGAAGAGCAGGCGGCTGTGGACGCCGCGGAGAGCCCGGAAGAGGCGGAGCAGATCCGTCTGGACGCGCTGGCACGGCGATGGCGCAACAAGGCCCTTTCGGACACCTATGAGCCGGGCTCGACCTTCAAGATCGTGACCCTGGCCATGGCCCTGGAAGAGGGCGTGGTGGACCTGTCGAGCCATTTCTTCTGCGGAGGCAGCGTCAGCGTCAAGGGCCGCACGAGCCCGATCCGCTGCTGGAAAGACGGGGGCCACGGCTCCCAGGATCTGACCCAGGCCGTGCAGCACTCCTGCAACGCGGCTTTCGTGAACATCGGCCTTCGCGTGGGGGCCGCACGTTTTTATGACTACTGCGAGGCCTTCGGCTTCCTGAACAAGACCGGGGACCCCGATGAACAGCTCAGCGCCACCACGGGGGTGGACCTCTCGGGAGAGAGCGGGAGCATCTGGTGGAGCGAGAACGTGTTCTGCTCGGAGCGGAACCAGTCGCAGCTGGCGGCGGCCTCCTTCGGCCAGACCTTCACCATCACGCCGCTGCAGCTCATCACCGCCGTGTCCGCCTGCGTCAACGGCGGAAGGCTCATGCAGCCCTTCGTGGTGCGGCAGATGCTCGCGCCGGACGGGAGCGTGGTCTATGAGCGGGAGCCGACCGTGGTGCGCCAGGTCATCCGTCCGGAGACCAGCGCCAAGGTCCGGCAGATCCTGGAGAAAGTCGTCGGCGACCCCAAAGAGGGGACCGGACGCAACGCCGCCGTGGCGGGCTACCGCATCGGGGGAAAGACCGGGACCAGCGAAAAGGTGAGCCTGGAGGCCCGTACGGGCAAGAAGGAATACATCGTGTCCTTCGTCGGTTTCGCACCGGCTGACGCGCCGAAGATCGCGCTGCTGGTCTTCCTGGACACCCCATCGGACCGCTCGGGGATCTACATAAGCGGCGGCCAGATGGCGGCGCCTGTGGTGGGTCGCATGCTGGCGGACATCCTGCCCTATCTGGGAGTGGCGCCCGCGGAGAGCGAGGGGAGCAGTTCCGTCCGGATGCCGGCGCTGGAGGGCATGTCCTGTGGAGAGGCGCAGGAGCACCTGCGGGAGCAGGGCCTGCGCTGCAAGAGCATCGGAGAAGGGGACAGGGTCACGGCCCAGCTGCCCCGGGCCGGCAGCTGGATCGCCGGCGGCTCCGAGACCATCGTATACCTGGGGGCGGAGCCCTCGCAGACACTGGAAGCGGCGCCGGATCTGAGCGGGATGAGCCTGGCCGACGCGCGTGACGCGCTCTCCCGTCTGGGCCTCTTCCTGCGGACCCAGAGCCCGATGGAAGAGGGAGACGGCCGAGTGATCGGGGTACAGAACGTCGCGCCGGGGACGCTGCTGCGACACGGCGAAGTGATCGAAGTGAGCCTGGTCTGCACAGACGGCTCGATCTTAGGAAAGTATTGAGGGACGAAGATGGAACTGAGAGAGATCATAAAGGACATCAGGATCCTGGGGATGACCGCAGATCCCGGGACGGAGATCCGCGGCATCAGCTATGATTCCCGCAAGACCCGGCCCGGCGACCTGTTCGTGGCGATCCGCGGTCTCGAGGCGGACGGACACCGCTACATCCCGAAAGCGGTCGAGAAAGGCGCCGCTGTCGTCCTCTGCGAAACGCCGCCGGAAGACGGGACGCCCTATGTCCAGACAGATGACTGCCGTTTGGGGCTGGCGCTGGCGAGCCGGGCGTTCTTCGGCGACCCCGCCTCCGAGATGACGGTGATCGGCATCACCGGGACCAGCGGGAAGACCACCTCGTCCTATCTGCTCAAGCACCTGCTGGAGCTGGGCCTGGACGCCAAGGTCGGTCTGATCGGCACCAACGGCAACTGGATCGGCGATGAGTTCCTGCACACCGAGCACACGACCCCGGAGAGCTATGAGCTCCATAGCCTGTTCCGCCAGATGGCGGAGGCGGGCTGCACCCATGTGGTCATGGAAGTCTCCTCCCACTCGCTCACGCTGGAGCGGGTGGCCGGTATCCGCTTCGATGTGGCCATGTACACGAACCTGAGCCAGGACCATCTGGATTTCCACAGAGACATGGCCGACTACGCCGCGGCCAAGCGGAAGCTCTTCAGCCAGAGCGAGATCGGCCTGCTGAACGCGGACGACGCCTGGACGCCCTTCATGCGCGAAGGCGCCGCCTGCCCCTGCGAGACCTATTCCGCCCGTGACGAGAATGCGGATCTCTATGCGAAAGACATCCATCTGAGCGCTTCCGGCGTACGCTTCACCGCGGTGTATCACGGGGAAGAGGCACAGACCCGGCTCTCGATCCCGGGGGAGTTCTCGGTATACAACGCCCTGGGCGTCATGGCGATCGGCATGGCGCTGTCGATCCCGCTCGATGTCTGCGCCGACGCCATGGGCAGCGCCAAAGGCGTGAAGGGACGCATGGAGATCGTCCCCTGCGACAGGGAGCACACGGTGGTCATCGACTATGCCCACAAGCCGGACGCACTGGAGAAAGCGCTCAAGACCCTCCGCCCGGTGACCCTGGGCCGGCTCATCGTGCTCTTCGGCTGCGGCGGTGACAGAGACCGCGCCAAGAGGCCCATCATGGGCAGGATCGCCGGAGAACTGGCGGATATCTGCGTCGTGACCAGCGACAACCCCCGGACCGAGGATCCGCAGGCGATCATCGACGAGATCCTGACGGGGATGGGGGAGAGCCGCGCCGAGATCCAAGTGATCTGCGATCGGGAAAAGGCGATCGCCTGGGCTATTGACAAGGCAGCCCCCGGTGATGTAATATTGCTTGCCGGCAAAGGACACGAGGACTACCAGGTAGTCGGGAAAGAGAAGCGCCACATGGACGAGCGAGAGATCGTGGCTGCGGTCCTCGCCGCCCGGAGATAGCGGCTCGACACCGGCAAAACGCCGCAGGACATGCCGCCCGGCTCGTCTCCGGCGGATGACAGAGAAACTGAGGGGAGACCCGTTTTATGTGGATAAAGCTGTTCGTCGCCTTCGTGGTGGCTTTCCTGGTCGCCACAGCCTTCGGAAAAGTCTATATCCCCTGGCTGCATAAGCAAAAGGCCGAGCAGCAGATCAAGGAGATCGGGCCGACCTGGCACGAGAAGAAGAACGGTACCCCCACCATGGGCGGCGTGATGTTCATCCTGGCGGTGGCCTTCGTGTGCCTGACGATCGGACTGGAAGGCATGCTCAAGGGGGACTTCGTCCATATCTTCGTGCTGCTCTTCGCACTGGTCTTCGGCGCCATCGGCTTCCTGGACGACTGGGAGAAGATCAAGAAGAAGCAGAACCTGGGCCTGACAGCCAGGATGAAGTTCCTGCTGCAGCTGGCGGCGGCGCTGGTCTTCGTGCTGCTCATGCGGCAGATCGGATACCTGAACACCCGGCTCTACATCCCGTTCTGGCAGAAGAGCGTCCAGGTCCCCGACTGGCTCTATTTCATCTTCGCCTCCTTCGTGATCGTGGGCACCGTGAACGCGGTGAACATCACCGACGGCCTGGACGGCCTGGCATCGGGCACTTCGCTGCCGGGCTGCCTGTTCTTTGCGGCGATCGCCATGGCCTGGGGGGAGAACTATCTGCAGCTGGGGATCTTCGCCTCTGCCCTGGCAGGCGGCCTTGTGGGTTTCCTGGTGTACAACTTCCACCCGGCCAAGGTGTTCATGGGCGATACAGGCTCGCTCTTCCTGGGCGGCGCGATCGCGGCAATGGCCTTCGCCTACGATATGCCCCTGATCCTGATCACGGTGGGCTTCGTCTTCATCATCGAGACCCTCTCGGACATCATCCAGGTGGGCTATTTCAAGCTCAGCCACGGCAAGCGCGTCTTCCGCATGGCGCCCTTCCACCATCATCTGGAGATGGGCGGCTGGACCGGGAGAAAGTGGAAAGAGGTCGAGATCTTTGTCCTGTTTGGTGGCATATCTCTGATCTTTGCGGTCATATCCTTTATAGGGACCTATCAGCGCGCCCTGTAGAGCGAAGGAGCCGGGAGGTGGATGCATGCGTGATGACGGCACCCGCCTCGCCGGCTCTTTTCCTGCTCGCACGGCGGCAAGGGAGGCTTTCGACAGGAGCTTTTTCCTGCTGGTGATCCTGTTGCTGACGATCGGGGTCGTGATGGTCCTCTCATCGAGTTTCCCCCGGGCCTATTACGATCCGGGCCGCATCACCGGCGGCAACGCCGTGTATTACTTCGTTCGGCAGCTCATCTTCGCGTCGCTGGGCGTGGGGGCCATGCTCCTGGCGTCCCGGGTGCCCATGGCGGTCTACCGACGCTGGGCCTTCCCCTTCCTGGGGCTGACGCTCCTGCTGCTGGCGCTGGTGCCGCTGATCGGAGTCGAGGCCAACGGCTCCAGGCGCTGGCTGGGCGTGGGCGGACTCACGCTGCAGCCCTCGGAGCTGGCAAAGCTCGCGGTGATCCTGTGCTTCGCCGCGCTGATCGAGCGGACGGGGGACAGGATGCGCAGCTTCCGCTATGGGATCTTGCCTTTCCTGGGGATCCTGGCGGCGATCATCGGGCTCCTGGTCCTGGAGCCGCACTTCTCCGCGTCGATCATCATCCTGGCCATCGGCGGGGCGATGCTCTTCCTGGGCGGCGTGGGCATCGGCTGGTTCCTGGCGGCTCTGGGCGGCGCCGGGGCGGGGATCGCCGTGCTGCTGACCTTCTTCCCCTACGCCTCCAGCCGCATCACCACCTGGCGCGACCCCTTCTCCAGCTCCTCGGACGAAGGGTATCAGATCGTCCAGTCCCTGTATTCCATCGGCTCGGGAGGCCTGAGCGGCCTGGGCCTGGGCAGCAGCAGACAGAAGTATCTGTATCTGCCGGAGGAGCACAATGATTTCATCTTTTCCGTCCTGTGCGAGGAGCTGGGCTTCATCGGCGCTGCGCTGGTGCTGACGCTCTTCGCGCTGCTGATCCTGCGGGGCTTCTGGATCGCCCTGCATCAGCGCCGGCGCTTCGACCTGCTCGTCTGCGCGGGGATCATGACTTTATTGGCGATCCAGGTGTTCCTGAACGTGGCCGTTGTCACAGACCTGGTGCCCTGCACCGGGATCTCTCTCCCGTTCTTCAGCTATGGCGGTACCGCGCTGCTGATCCAGATGGGGGAGATGGGCATCGTCCTGAGCGCTTCCCGGGAGGTCTTCCCCTGAAGGGCTCCGGCGATGCCGGCTCGGACGCGTACGATCATCCGAGAGGAGAAAGACAGATGCGTTTCGTTCTGACCTGCGGCGGTACCGCCGGACATATCAACCCCGCCCTGGCAGTAGCAGGCCGGCTCAGAGAACTGATGCCGGACGCTGAGTTCCTCTTTCTGGGCGCAGAGGGAAAGATGGAGATGGACCTGGTCCCCCGTGCGGGCTACGAGATCAAGCCTCTGAAGATCACCAACATCGCCCGGGGACACTCGCTGCGGACGCTCGCGCACAATCTGGATACGCTGAAGAACGTGGTAGGCTCGGAGCACGAAGCCTATTGGATCTTGAAGCGCTACAAGCCTGACGCGGTGATCGGCACAGGCGGCTATGTCTGCTATCCGGTGCTGGCCGCGGCGGCGGCGCTGAAGATCCCGACCCTGGTGCATGAGTCCAACGCCCTGCCCGGGCTCACCACCCGGATGCTCGCCGGGAAGGTGGACGCCATCCTGGTGGGTTTCGAAGAGAGCCGGAAGTACTATCCCGCCCCGGACAAGGTCGCGGTCACGGGCACGCCGGTGCGGGGGGAGTTCTCCCGCTATACCAAGGACATGGCTCGCGCGGAGCTGGGCCTGGACCCGAAACAGCCGCTGGTGGTATCGGTCTGGGGCTCGCTGGGCTCGGGCCACATGAACGCGATCCTGACCGAGATGCTGCCGAGGCTCCGGGGGCAGGAGCGCTTCCGGTTGATCCATTCGGTGGGCAGCCGGGACCATGCGGACTTCCTGAAAACTTTGGCGGAACGGCATCTGGACCCCGCGGCCTGCAACGTGGACGCCCGAGAGTACATCTTCGACATGCCCCGCGTCATCGCGGCGGCGGATCTGATCATGTGCCGGGCCGGGGCTTCCACACTGGCGGAACTGACCTACATGGGGAAACCTGTGCTGATCGTCCCTTCGCCCAATGTGACAGACGGGCATCAGGAGAAGAACGCCCGCGTCCTGGAGCGGGCCGGCGGCGCGAAGGTCTTCCTGGAAGGCGAGTTCGACGCGGACACGCTCCTGCAGGAGATCGAGAGGCTCCTGGGCAGCCCCGGGGAGCTGGCAGCCATGTCCAAGGCCATGGCTGCGCTCTCCGTCCCCGATGCCACGGACAAGATCGTGGACCGGATCTTGAGCCTGATCAGACGCGCCGGTACCGACGGACCAAAGGGCGCTTGACCCATGCTCCGCGCCGAGTCCCGGCGCTGCCCCATGGCGCGATGGACCGAACAGCCCCCTTGTGCATAGGATGGCCCGATCCTATCCACAGGGGGCTTTATGCGTATGGACATCTGGAAGATACGCGGGGGAAGGCGATTGAGCGGGGAGCAGCGCGTGCAGGGCTCCAAGAACGCGTCGCTCCCGATCCTGGCGGCGACGCTGTTGTGTCCGGGACCGGTGGAACTGCACAAGGTCCCGGATCTGCTGGACGTGGATACGGCCCTGGAAATCCTGCGCTGTCTGGGCTGCAGAACGGAAAAGGGAGAGGGCAGGGCTTGCGTGGACTGCGCGGAGCTCTCCGGCTGCAGCATCCCGCCGGAGCTGATGGAGCGGATGCGCTCGTCTGTGATCTTCCTGGGTCCGCTGCTGGCACGCTGCGGACAGGGGGAGATCAGTCTGCCGGGCGGCTGCCGCCTGGGGAAGCGCCCGATCGACCTGCACCTTTCCGCCCTGCGGCAGATGGGCGCGCGCATCGTGGAAGAGGAGGGGCGGATCGTCTGCCTCCCGTCCCGATTGCGGGGCACGGACGTCGTGCTACCGTTCCCCAGCGTGGGGGCCACGGAGAACGTCATGCTGGCTGCTTGCGGCGCGGCTGGTGAGACGAAGATTCGCGGCGCCGCCAGGGAACCGGAGATCGTAGCGCTGCAGCGTGCGCTGCGGGCCATGGGAGCACAGGTGAGCGGCGCCGGCTCGGACACGGTGACTGTCGCGGGCGGGCGTTCGCGTCACAGCGCCTGTGTCTGTGTTCCGCCGGACAGGATCGCCGCCGCCACGCTCTGCTGCGCCTGCGCCAGCGCAGGCGGGAAGATCTGGCTGACAGACTGCGATCCGGGGGAACTTTCTGCGATCGGCTACTTCCTAAATCGTGCCGGCTGTGATATGATAAACAAAAATGGGCGCGTGGGCGTGAGCTGTCAGGGAAGGCTGCGCCCGATCGAACATATCGTCACCGCGCCGTATCCCGGCTTCCCGACGGATGTTCAGCCGCTGCTGATGGCGGCGCTGCTGCGCGCCGATGGGGAGAGCCGCTTTACGGAGAACATCTTCGAGGCGCGCTACCGACATGTCCCCGCTCTGCGGAAGTTGGGCGCGGATATCCGGGTGGACGGACGGGAGGCCCTGGTACGGGGCACATCGAGGCTCCACGGCGCGGCGGTGGAAGCGACGGACCTGCGCGGCGGCGCCGCGATGATCCTGGCCGGGCTCGCTGCGGAAGGGGAGACCCTGGTATACGACATCGGCCATATCCGCCGCGGATATGAAGGTCTGGACGATCGTCTGCGCGCGCTGGGCGCAGATCTGAGCGTATCGAACAAAGGAGAAGACTATGGCAGGAAAGAAAAAACGGAGCGGCATCAGCCTTGAAGAACAGAGCGGTTATATGCGCGCGCGCCGAAAGGCCTTCAGCGGCCCGCTGATGTTCGTCGTGGTGGTCGTCGCGGCTATCTTCGTCATGAGCCTGTTCTTCCGCGTGGAGGATATCCAGGTGGTCGGCAACGAACACTATACAGCGGAGGAGATCGTCCGCGCCGTGGACATCGAGGAGGGCGACAACCTCTTCTTCTTCGACCGCTTCGCCGCCGTGGGCCGCGCGTTCTCCAAGCTCCCCTATATCGAGACCGTGACCGTGGAGCGCAGTCTCCCCAACAAGGTCGTCATCACCGTGGAAGAGACCAAAGCGATGGCGTATCTGGAACTGGGCGAGGAGAAGTGGACTCTGGATCACAACGGGAAGGTCCTGGGCAAAGCCGCCGCAGGCGAGGCGGAGACCCTGCTGCCCATCGTGGGGATGCGCCCCGGTACTCTGATGATCGGCGAGATCATGGAGACCGAGAACGGCGATACGGATCTCGTCGATTATCTGGCGGAGATCCTGGATCAGATCGAAGCCCGCGGGATGGCGCCCCTCGTCACCCGGATCGATATGAGCGATCCGCGGAGCCCGGAGTTCGATTACGGCGGGAAATATACCGTCGTCCTGGGCCGCCATGAGGATGTGGAGCACAAATTCGGCATGTTCGTGACCGTGCTGGATATGCTCAAGGAAGGCGACGTGGGCGTGATCGACGTATCCTCCGGAAGGACCGCCCACTTCAGCCCCAACTGAGATGAGATGACAATTTGCTTACAAAAATAAAAAAATCTATTGACCGACAGAAAAAAATGGGTTAAGATAAAACAAGCCCGTTATGTCTGTTTACCGAAATGAGATACAGTTTGAGTTTTGTAAGATACAGGAGGCAAAAGATATGGACTTCAGAGCCGAAGCAGGTCCCGAAAATGTTGTGACCATCAAAGTCGTTGGCGTCGGCGGCGCCGGCAACAACGTTGTCAATCGTATGGTGAGAGCCGGCACCCAGGGTGTCGAGTTCATCGCCATCAATACCGATCGTCAGGCCCTCGCGGTCTCCAATGCCGACCAGAAGATCCAGATCGGCGAGAAGATCACACGCGGCCAGGGGGCCGGTTCCGATCCCGAGGTCGGAAAGCGGGCTGCCGAAGAAAGCAGAAACAATATCGGCAAGGCCATTGAAAACGCGGACATGGTATTCATTACCGCCGGTATGGGCGGCGGAACGGGAACAGGCGCCGGGCCGACGGTTGCCGAGATCGCACGCGAGGCGGGCTGCCTTACCGTCGGCGTTGTGACGAAGCCTTTCAAATTTGAGGGGAAAAAGCGCCTGGATCAGGCGAACAAGGG
>JAFZOC010000283.1 GCA_017550765.1 Oscillospiraceae bacterium | reverse complement strand
GAGGAGCGCAGCGACGTGGCCATCCGTCCTCTCCCCCCGCGGCGGCCTGCGGCTCAGCCCATGGCCTTGCCGATGTAGTGGCTGCCGTCGAAGAAGTGGGTGCCGTCGTCCAGGGCCTGCTCCTCCCAGAACACGGAGCTGCAGAAGACCTTGACCGCGTCGTTGCCGTCGTCGCAGTCGTGGATGAGGCAGCCCTCGAAGCGCACGCCCTCGCAATAGTCGAAGGACGCGGCCTGCCAGGAGCACTCATAGATCTCGGTGTCGCGGACCGTGATGTCCTGGCTCTGCTGGCCGTTGATGCCGACCACGCCGCAGCCGAAGAAGCCGCAGCCCTCGACCGTCACGTTCTGGCAGAAGATGAGGTCGATCACGTTGCCGGTGCAGTAGGCGGGAGCGGGGGTGTGGCCGGCGGTGAAGCTCTCCAGCCGGAGGTCGCTGCAGTTGTTGAAGCCGATGACGGTGGCGTAGCGGGGCTCGGCCAGGATCCGGGTCTGGTCCTTGCCGGCGCCGCGGATGGTCAGACCGTCGCAGTCATGGATCTCCAGCTGGAAGCCGTCGTAGCAGTCCAGCCACTGGTAGAAGTCCCCGTCCAGCGTGCCGTAGCCGGCGGCGGCGGTCAGGTCGTAGTCCCCCGCGGCCAGGACGACGGTGACGCCCGGCGCGATGGCGGCCAGGAAGTCGTCCACGTTGTCCACCTCCACCTGGGCGGAGCCGTCCGGGGCCACCACGGGCGTGGGCCGCGGCGTCTCCACGGGGCCGTCATAGCTGGCCTCGCCGTGCTCCATGCGGTCCAGGTCGAAGCTCATGAGCTCCGTCCCGTCGGGGCTCACGGCGAAGCGCTTGGTGTCGGTGTAGTAGCTCTCGCCGCTGCGGCGCTCGAAGGAGCACTTGTCGATGACCAGGCTCCGGCCGTCCAGCTGGAACATGGCGCTGCCGCAGCGGATGCCGCTCACCTGGCAGCCCAGCATGGACACCTGCTCGGACCAGTAGTTGTGGAGCATGACGCTGCAGCGGGAGGCCTGGATCTGGCAGTTGACCAGGGCGAAGCCCTTGCAGCGCTGGACGGAGAACAGCTCGCCCCAGCCGCCGTTCTCGCCCTTGCCGCAGTCGCGGACGACGCAGCCGGTCAGGCGCATGTCCTTGCATTCAAAGGCCTGCACGGCGCCGTCGCTGCAGCTGTCGATCTGGCAGTCCTCGGCGAAGAGGCCGCTGCAGGCGCTGGCCCGGATGCCCATGGTGCCGCAGCCGAAGAGGCGGCAGCCGCTCAGACGCGCGTCCTGGCAGTTGGTGAGCGCCAGCACGCCCGCCCCACAGGGCCCGGGGGCCTCGGTGTGGCCCAGGGTCAGGCTCTCCAGGCTCAGATCCCAGCAGTCGATGAAGCTGAGCACCTCGGCGTAGCGGGGCCTGGCCAGGATCTGGACCTGGCCCAGGCCCTGGATCTTCAGGCCGTCCACGCCCTCGATCACCAGGCCGCAGCCGCCGTAGAGCAGCTCCCAGTGGTAGGCGCCCCGCAGGCCCTCCCGGCCGTAGTCGGAGGCCAGGCTCAGGTCGTAGTCGCCCTCCTGCAGCACGATGGTCCTGTCAGAGCCCAGGGCGGCCAGGAACTCGTCCACGGTGCTCACCAGGATCGCGCCCTCGGGCAGATCCGCAGCGGGATCCGGGGTGGGCTCCGGCGTGGGCTCGGGGCTCGTCTCGGGCTCGCCGCCCGCAGCCGGCTGGACGCCGGCGCCGCAGCCGCAGAGCAGCCCCGCCAGCATCAGCAGCGCCAGGATCGCCGCGATCGTCTTTTTCATATGGATACACCTTCCTTTTGCGCCGCACGGCGGCGTTTTTTTGTTCTGGCCCCATCCTAGCACCAAGTTCCGGAAATGTCGATAGGACTTAAGGATCCTTTAGAATTTTCCGTCCCCCCATGCGGGCTTTTCGTGCCGCCCCCGTCCCCCTCCCGGCGCAGG